>CAMEUH010000010.1 GCA_945938055.1 uncultured Eubacteriaceae bacterium
AGAAGGGGTATGAACTGACAATGGACCTGCCGGGATTTAAGAAGGATGAGGTACGGGTTTCTCTTGAAAATGGCTATCTTACCATTAATGCAGCAAAGGGACTTGATGAGGATGAAAAGGAAAAGGAGACCGGTGCTTATATTCGCAAGGAACGGTATGCCGGTGCATGTCAGAGAAGCTTTTATGTAGGTGAGGAACTGACGGAAGAAGATATCAAGGGTGAATTTAAGCATGGCATCCTGAGATTGTTTATTCCGAAAAAGGATGCACAGCCTGTGGTAGAACAGAAGAAATATATTGCAATCGAAGGCTGAAAATAAGGGGCTGACATATCTGAAAAGTCAGGGGAGAGTAGGAAGAAGCGGCATCATTTTGAAGCAAAAGTGATGCCGCTACTTTTTCTACAGATTTTATGTTGTGTAGAAATTCACTCAAATATTTAAAATTATTAATTGACAATATCTGGATATAAGTTTATACTTTTTAATAAGATATTTTGAAGTTCAAAGTAATTAACTGGCGGCGAAAGCCGTAAAGTTTACCCCGCATATTTTGAACTTCAAAATATTTTTATGATAGGAACTTTTATGGAAGGTTATGAGATGGCAATCAGAATATTAGGAACAGGAAGTTATCTGCCGGATAGAGTTGTGACAAATGATGAACTGGCAGAAATGATGGATACAAGTGATGAGTGGATACGCACCAGAACCGGTATTGGTTCAAGGCATGTTACAGAGGGTGAAACTACATCAGACATGGCAGTCAGGGCGGCAGAGGCAGCTCTTAAGAATGCCGGGATAGATGCCGGAGAAATTGATTTAATCATTGTAGGGACGTTTACCGGAGAACAGCTTATGCCGAACATGGCAAGTAAGGTTCAGGCTGCAATAGGAGCAAATCGTGCAGTAGGATTTGATTTGTCGGCAGCGTGTTCCGGATTTTTATTTTCACTCAATACGGCATATTGCTTTATGAAAGCTGGAATATATCAAAAAGCCCTGGTGATTGGAGCGGAAACTCTTTCGAAAACAGTAGACTGGGATGACCGTTCGACCTGTGTACTATTTGGAGATGGTGCAGGCGCCGCAGTTGTGGGACTGGATGAAGGAACAGAGAGTCTCTTTATCATGGGAAGCGATGGCAGCAAGGGAGAAGTACTTTCTCTGGATGCAAGACCATTAAAGACTCCATTTAGCATGAATCCAAAGGAGGTAAATCCATGGATGACCATGAATGGACAGGAGGTTTTTAAATTTGCAGTCAGGAAAGTTCCGGAATGCATTGAAGAACTTATGAAAAAAGCAGAACTTTCGGTAGAGGATGTGGACTGGTTTATTTTGCATCAGGCAAACGTCCGGATTATTGAGTCCGTTTCTAAAAGACTTGGTGTGGACAGTTCCAGATTCCCGGTTAATCTGGATCATTGTGGAAATACATCTGCCGCAAGCATTCCGATTCTTCTGGATGAACTGAATCGAAGTGGCAGAATGAAACGGGGAGACAGAATTGTGCTGTCTGGTTTTGGCGGAGGCTTAAGCTGGGGGGCAACGTATCTGGTCTGGTAATGGATAAAATTTCATTTTATCATGCAATGGCAGAAAAATGATTTTTTTATAAATAACTGCGGTAATATAAATGATGCCGTAAAACTTGATTAAAAAGGAGATTATTAAAGATGTTAGAAAAAATGCAGGAATTAATTGCAGGACAGTTAAATGTGAATGCAGAAGAGGTTAAGCTGGAGGCTTCTTTTAAGGATGATCTGGGAGCAGATTCCCTTGACTTATTTGAACTTGTAATGGCATTGGAAGAAGAATTTGGAGTGGAAATCCCTTCTGAAGATTTAGAGAAGATTGCTACTGTTGGTGATGTAGTGGAATATCTTAAGAATAAGGGCGTTGAAATGTAATTACGCCTGTGTGCAGAGGTAAATCAATGAAGACAAGAGTAACGGAACTTTTGGGAATAGAATATCCGGTCATTCAGGGAGGCATGGCATGGGTTGCGGATTCTTCCCTGGCTGGTGCCGTATCAAAGGCTGGCGGACTGGGGCTCATTGGTGCAGCAAATGCACCGGGAGAATGGGTACGTGAGGAAATTCGTAAGGCCAAAGCAATCGCTGGTAATAAGCCGGTAGGCGTTAATATCATGCTTTTAAGCGAACATGCGGATGAAGTAGCAAAGGTTGTTGTGGAAGAAGGAATTAAGGTTGTAACAACCGGTGCAGGAAATCCGGCAAAGTACATGGAAATGTGGAAGAATGCTGGAATTAAGGTAATTCCGGTAGTCGCATCCGTGGCATTGGCAAAGCTTATGGAAAGAGCAGGGGCAGATGCAGTTGTGGCGGAAGGTACAGAATCCGGCGGACATATTGGTTCTACAACGACCATGGCGTTGGTTCCACAGGTTGTTGATGCAGTAAACATTCCGGTAATTGCTGCCGGCGGTATTGCAGACGGACGTGGAATGGCAGCTGCATTTATGCTGGGTGCAGAGGCAGTTCAGGTAGGAACACGGTTTGTTGTGGCGAAGGAATCCAATGTGCATCCAAATTATAAGGAAAGAGTTATTGCTGCAAAAGATATTGATTCAGAGGTAACCGGAACAAGTCATGGACATCCGGTTCGGCAGCTGAGAAACCAGATGACAAAAGAATATTTAAAGCTGGAAAAAGAAGGAAAAAGCTTTGAAGAATTGGAACATCTTACACTTGGTGCTTTAAGACGTGCGGTTGTAGACGGGGATGTTAAAATGGGTACTGTCATGGCAGGACAGATTGCCGGTCTTGTGAAGAAAGAAGAAACCTGTGAAGAAATTATTCAGGATTTTGTGACAAGTGCCGCAAAGCTTTTGAAGCTGGAAGCGTAGTTTTCGGAAAGGAAAATGAGAATGGGTAAGACAGCATTTATGTTCCCAGGTCAGGGAGCTCAATACATAGGAATGGGAAAGGATTTTTATGAAAATGTTCCTGTTTCCAGGGAAATTTTTGATAAGGCATCTGAGGTTGTTGGTTTCTCCATGACAGATTTATGTTTTGAAGAAAATGAAAAAATTCATATTACAGAGTATACGCAGGCAGCCATGCTTACAACTTCGGTAGCCATGCTTTATGCATTAAAGGAAAAGGGTGTTGATTCGGATGTAAATGCCGGACTGAGCCTTGGAGAATATGGTGCATTGGTGGCATCTGGTGTCATGAATTTTGAGGATGCATGCAAGGTGGTAAGACAAAGAGGACTTTACATGCAGGCTGAGGTTCCAGAAGGCGGTGCGATGTCCGCTGTTCTTGCAATGGATGCAGCCAAGATTGAAGAAATCTGTGAAAAGACAGAAGGAATTGTTACCATTGCCAATTATAACTGTCCGGGACAAATTGTCATTTCCGGAGAAGCAAAGGCTGTGGAAGCAGCAGGTGCGGCTTTAATGGAGGCTGGTGCCAAGAGAGTCGTTCCACTTAAGGTAAGCGGTCCGTTTCATTCGCAGATGTTAAAGGGCGCTGGGGATAAACTGGTAAAGGTACTGGATGAAGTTACCGTTAATGACCCGGTTAAGCCTTATCTTTCCAATGTGACAGCTGATTATGTTACCACAAAAGAACCAATTAAGGACCTGCTGAAAAGACAGGTATATTCTTCTGTAAGATGGCAGCAGTCCGTGGAAAGAATGATTGCAGATGGTGTGGATACCTTTGTGGAAATTGGTCCGGGCAAAACATTATCTTCTTTCGTGAAGAAGATTAATAAAGAAGTGAAAGTCTTAAATATTGAAAAATATGAGGACTTGGATAAGGTGGTAAGTGAACTGTGTTAAAGAATAAAATCGCTTTGGTAACAGGAGCTTCCAGAGGCATTGGAAGACAAATTGCGCTTTCCATGGCAAAGGAAGGTGCCCTGGTCATTGTCAATTATAACGGCAGTAAAGAAAAAGCAGAAGAGGTTGTGGCGCAGATTATTGCCGATGGCGGCATGGCAGAAAGCTATGGATGTAATGTGGCAGATTTTGAAGCTGCAGGTGAGATGATTGCAGAGGTGATTAAAAAGCATGGAGCACTGGATATTCTTGTGAACAATGCGGGAATCACCAAGGATGGGCTTCTTCTGAAAATGAGTGAAGAGGATTTTGACAAAGTCATCGAGATTAATCTGAAGGGTACCTTTAATTGCATCAAACATGCTACGCGCCAGATGTTAAAGCAAAAATCCGGCAGAATCATTAATATGTCTTCTGTTGTTGGAATTGCAGGAAATGCAGGACAGGTTAATTATGCAGCATCCAAGGCGGGAGTTATCGGTATCACGAAGTCTGTTGCAAAAGAACTTGGTTCCAGGGGAATTACGGTGAATGCCATTGCTCCGGGCTATATTGATACGGATATGACGGCTGTTCTTTCAGAGGATATCAAGAATGCAATTATAGATAGTGTTCCGCTAAAACGGATGGGATGTGTGGAAGATATTGCCAATGCAGCAGTTTTTCTGGCTTCTGATAAGGCATCCTATATTACGGGACAGGTGATTTCTGTCGATGGTGGAATGAATATATAGGAAAAGAGTAAAGGTGGTAAGGAATGAGAAGAGTAGTAGTTACCGGCATGGGTGCCATTACACCGATTGGTCTTAATGTAGATGAATTCTGGAATGGCATCAAGGCTTCGAAAGTAGGAATTGATTATATAACCAAGTTTGATGCTTCTGATTTTAAGACAAAGATTGCGGCAGAAGTAAAAGGTTTTGATGCAAAGGATTTCATGGATTTTAAGGCAGCAAAGAGAATGGAGTTATTCTGCCAGTATGCCGTTGCTGCTACAAAAGAGGCACTGGAACAGTCCGGACTTGATGTTACAAAGGAAGACCCATATATGGTAGGAACATCGGTTGGTTCCGGAATTGGAAGTCTCCAGGCAATGGAAAGAGAGCATTCAAAACTTTTGGAAAAAGGACCGTCAAGAATTAATCCGTTACTGGTACCAATGATGATTTGCAACATGGCAGCAGGTAATGTGGCAATTGCCTATGGTTTAAAGGGTAAGAGTATTAATGTGGTTACTGCATGTGCAACCGGAACCAATTCCATTGGGGAAGCATTTCGTAGTATTCAATATGGCGAAGCGGATGTAATGATTGCAGGAGGTACAGAAAGCTCTATTACACCTATCGGAATAGGAGGATTTAATGCATTGACAGCTCTTACCACAACAGAAGACATTAAGAGAGCATCGATTCCGTTTGATAAAGACAGAAGCGGATTTGTCATGGGTGAAGGCGCAGGTATTGTAGTATTGGAGGAATTAGAGCATGCAAAGGCACGTGGCGCTAAAATTCTGGCTGAGGTAGCCGGATATGGGTGTTCTAGTGATGCATATCACATTACGTCTCCGGCTGAGGATGGAAGCGGTGCGGCAAGAGCCATGACAAATGCCTTAAAGGATGCAGGTCTTTCGCCTGCTGATGTGGATTATGTAAATGCGCATGGTACAAGTACGCATCATAATGATTTATTTGAGACCAGGGCAATTAAACTTGCATTTGGAGAAGAAGCAAAGAATGTTAAGATTAGTTCTACAAAGTCCATGGTTGGTCATCTTCTTGGTGCTGCCGGTGCAGTAGAATTTATTGCCTGTGTAAAATCCATCATGGACGGATATGTTCATGAAAATGTTGGCTTACAGGAATTTGATGATTCTGGTGAATTTGATCTGGATTATGTTAAGAATCAGGGAATTTCCATGGATGTCAATGTGGCATTAAGCAATTCACTTGGTTTTGGCGGTCACAATGCAACGATCATCGTAAAGAAATATGTTGATTAATCAGAAAGATTTATGCAGAAAGATAATGGGGTGAGCAGATGTTGAATACAAAGGAAATCATGGAAATTATTCCCCACAGACAGCCGTTTCTTCTGGTGGATGTCATTGATGAACTGGAACCGGGAATACGGGCAGTAGGGCGCAAAAATGTAAGCTATAATGAGCCATATTTTGCAGGGCATTTCCCGGGAGAACCAGTCATGCCCGGAGTGCTTCAGATTGAGGCACTGGCACAGGTTGGTGCGGTTGCAATTCTGTCTTTGGAGGAATTTAAGGGAAAAACCGTGTATTTTGGCGGAATCAATTCAGCAAAATTTAAGAAAAAGGTTGTTCCGGGTGATGTTCTTACATTAGAATGTGAAATCATTAAACGAAAAGGTCCTGTGGGTGTTGGAAAGGCAACGGCATCCGTGGATGGAAAAGTTGCAGTCATGGCAGAACTTACCTTTATGATTGGATAATTTTGCATAAATAAAACCGATTACAAAAATCAATACTATCTTTGAAAGAAGGTATGAAATTGATGGTTGTAACCGGTTTTTTTCTATTTGTAGCGTGTTCCATACTGGGATGGATATGGGAAGTTCTTTTGAATATCGTGATGTGCGGAACTTTTGTTAACAGAGGAATTCTGTATGGACCATGGCTTCCGATTTATGGCGTGGGTGCAGTCATGGTGTGGCTTATTTCCATGCATGTAAATGATGCATGGAAGATTTTTGTCATTAGTGCGGCTTCCTGTGGAATCCTGGAATATGGAACGTCATTTTTCATGGAAGCGATATGGAGAATGCGCTGGTGGAATTATAGCGGCGGACTGAACATAAATGGAAGGACGCATCTTTTGGTTCTGATTATTTTTGGGTGTATTGGGCTGCTTTTCTATTATGTTGTCCTGCCACACATGGCATGGATTCAGGCAAAACTGGTTCTGCCGTCACGTATGGTGGTTTTCGTTCTTCTGATTATCATTCTGATTGATTTTGTGTATGCGCAAATACATCCCAATGTTGCATCTATATCCACCCACCATCCATCTTAATCACTTCGCCGGTCAGATAGGAAGGGGAATTTGCAAGTTGCAGGATGAACTCCGCCGCTTCCTCAGGTTCTGCCATTCTACCGGCAGGAATTTCAGATGCCAGCTGGTCCAGTTCGTTCTGGGAAAAACAGTTGTTCATGGAGGTGTGAATTGTTCCAAAAGCAATGGCATTTACCTGTATACCGCTTGGAGCAAGTTCTTTTCCAAGGGCTCTTGTCAGCGCGTTGACAGCCCCTTTTGTAGCAGAATAGGCAGCCTCACAGGAAGCACCGCAGATTCCCCACACTGAAGAAACGTTAATAATCTTTCCCTGTTTTCTGGAAAGCATGTCCGGTATCACCAGACGGCACATGTTGAAAACGGAGGTAAGATTCGTGTTTAGCAGGCGATTCCATTCTTCGTCAGTCATGTCCTGTAAAAGTCCTATATGGGAAACACCTGCATTATTGATAAGAAGATGAATATCACCAAGCTCTTTTTTAGCGAGTGAGAACAGTTCACTGGCACAGGCAGGGTCGCCTGCATTTCCGAGAAAGGGAATACACTTTACGGCATATTCGGACCGGATTTCTTCACAGGTCTTCATTAACTCTTCATGGGAGTGGCAGCAATTGATTAAAAGATTATATCCATTTCTGGCAAAAAGCAGTGCAGTAGCACGTCCAATGCCACGGGAAGAACCGGTTATAATTGCATTTTTATGATTCATAATGATTTTCCTTTCTTTTTTTCAATATAACTATAGCAGAAAGAACCAGAATATACTATATTATTTTTAGGAGAATTTGTACCATGGGTTGGAGGGATAACATGAAAGAGATACTGGATGTAATCATTATTGGAGCGGGACCGGCAGGATTATCAGCGGCAGTTTATGCGGCAAGAGGTGGCTTGGATTTTGTTGTTTTGGAGCAGACATATGCAAGCGGCGGACAAGTATTAAACACTTCGGAAGTAGATAATTATCTGGGTTTTCATAATATGAATGGATTTGAATTGGGAATGAAGTTTCATGAGCATGCGCAGGCACTGGGATGTCCCTTTGAAAACAAAAAAGTCATTTTATTAAAGGATATGGGAGACTTCAAGGAAGCAGAATGTGAGGATGGAAGTGTGTATAAAGCACGCAATGTCATTCTGGCAATGGGGGCGTCACCGGTCAGATTGAATGTAGAGGGAGAAGAAGCATTCCGCGGAAAGGGAGTTTCCTATTGTGCAACCTGTGACGGCAACTTTTTTCGCCAAAAGACAGTAGCAGTCGTAGGCGGAGGCGATACAGCTTTGGAAGATGCAATTTATCTTTCGCGAATTTGTCAGAAGGTTTATGTGATTCATCGCAGGGATGCCTTTCGTGGAGCGAAAAGTCTGGAGGACAAGCTGTTTTCATGCGAGAATATTGAAGTAATCTGGGACTCGGTGGTAGAAGAAATTCACGGAGAAAATACCGTGGAAGGGATTACGGTCCGGAATGTAAAAATGGACATGGCAGGGGAACTGAAGGTTGACGGAGTATTTGTGGCAATTGGAACAAAACCATTGACAGAGCTTGTGAAGAATCTTGTGGAAATGGATGAATATGGTTATATTATTGCAGGCGAAAATTGTATGACAAATGTTTCGGGAATTTTTGCAGCAGGTGATATCCGTAAAAAGGAATTTCGACAAATTATTACAGCGGCAGCAGATGGCGCGAATGCTATTAATTCCCTTATTTCGAGTGAAAACGACAAGTAAGAACAAGAAATATTAAAAAAGTTGTGAAAATAGTTATTGACAACAAGAAAAATTGTGTATTTTAGACAAAAAATGTCGAATGAATGTTTTGGCACTATTTTTTTATGCATGTTTTGAATTAAATACATAAGAAGTTATCCACATAAATACACCCGGTTTTTTCGATAAAATCGACTTATACACTAAGTTATCCACATTATCCACATTTTTGGGGAATGAATATGGGGATGCATAAGATTCATAATGTGGAATATATGTTTTGTGAAAAACATAAAAAATACTTTTTTTCGACAAAATCTATTGACATTTTCTTGTGAAAAATAACCGAAAAGAAAGAGAATTTTTGTTAGGTTTAGTGCAAAAATACTTGAAATTAATTAAAGTTGTGGTATAATATCCCTATAATACAAGCAAATTGAATGACAATTTCTTGGATCAATGGCTATTGTATTATATAACAACAGTAAAGGAGTTGGGCATCATGCGTTTTGTTATTACTGGAAGAAATATTGAGGTTACAGATGGATTACGGTCAGCAGTTGAAGAAAAGTTAGGTAAGCTGGACAGGTTTTTTTCACCTGATACGGAAGTGATTGTTACATTAAGTGTGGAAAAGGAGAGACAGAAAATAGAGGTAACGATACCTGTGAAGGGCAACATTATTCGTTCCGAGCAGGTAAGCAATGATATGTATGTATCCATTGATCTTGTGGAAGAAGTGATTGAGCGTCAGCTTAAGAAGTATAAAAACAAGATTATAGACCAGAAGCAGAATCAGGCAGCTTTTGCCAAGGAATTTATCGAGAAGGATTTTGATGATGAGGCAGAGGTAAAGATTATCCGTACCAAAAAATTTGGCGTAAAGCCAATGGACCCAGAAGAGGCATGTGTACAGATGGAGCTTCTTGGACATAATTTCTTCGTATTCTTTAACTCAGAGACGGAAGAGATTAATGTGGTATACAAGAGAAAAGGCAATACATATGGATTGATTGAGCCGGAATTCTAATTTTCGTTGGATGTTACAGGCAGACAGCACATGCATGCGTTCTTGCAGTGTGGTCTGCCTTTTTGTTTAAAAGGTTCTTAAGAAGAAAGGGGTATGGATTTGAAGGTAAAAAGACAAGTTGCAATGATTTTATCAGGAATATTGCTTATGTTATCGGTATGTGGATGCAGTGATGGACGCGGGCAGCAGGAGATTGGAGAAAACAGCCCGGAAATGGCAACGGAGACGGAAAGTGGAGTCGTAGAGCTGACGGTCTGGTCGGAATCGGATAATTTTGAGATGATGGAGCAGATGATAGAGGCATTTAAGGAAAAATATGCAGCTGAGGCCCAGTTTGAAATAGAACTTGTGCACCAGCCGGATGCATCTACCAAAGATACCTTACTTGCAGATGTACATAATGGTGCGGATGTATTTTCTATGCCGGATGACCAGTTGCTGGGAATGATTGCAGCCGGAGCGCTGTCACCGGTTCAGAATCCGGATGAAATTCAGAATGCGAATCTTCCGGAAGCGGTAGCGGCTGCTACACATGATGATATTTTGTATGCATATCCGTATACGGCAGATAATGGTTTCTTCTTATATTATGACAAGAATTATTTTACGGAGGAAGATGTTAAGACACTGGACGGTATTTTGGCTGTTGCTGAACAGGAAGGAAAGAAATTTGCAATGGAGTTTAATTCCGGCTGGTACATGTATGCGTTTTTTGGCTGTACGGGAATGGAATTTGGCATTAATGAAGATGGTGTGACAAACTATTGTAACTGGAATACCACGGAAGGCGAAATCAAGGGAACTGATGTTGTAGAAGCAATGCTTTCCTATGCGGCAAGTGAAGCATTCTTATCCCAGGGAGATGCAGAATTTGTGGATAGTATCAAGTCGGGAGAGGTAATTGCAGGAATCAGCGGTGTATGGAACGCGGTTGGTGTGCGTGAAGCATGGGGAAATGATTATGGCGCATGTAAGCTTCCAACATATACCTGTGCAGGAAAACAGGTTCAGATGTCTTCTTTTACAGGATACAAGATGATGGGAGTTAATGCGTATTCTGACAATGTGGAATGGGCGCATAAGCTGGCGGACTGGCTGACCAATGAAGAGAATCAGACACTTCGTTTTGAAATCCGGAATCAGGGACCGTCGAATATTAAGGCAGCGGCATCGGATGCTGTAAATAAAGTGCCGGCAATTCTTGCAGTAATTGAACAGTCCCAGTATGGCAATTTACAGAGAGTGGGTAATCTTTACTGGGATGCCTGCACGAATTTTGCAAATGAAATTCTGGAAGGTAATCCGGAAGGCAAGGAATTACAGAAACTTGTGGATACACTTGTTGCCGGTATTACGGCATCAACGGTACAATAGGAGGAACGGATATGAAGAAAAAAGGTCGTATCAGCATTAAGTCGATTATTTTGATTCCTGTTTTTGTATTGGGAATTGTATCCATTTGGTCAAATATACAGGCAATCGTAAATATTAATAAGGTTAATTCGAATGCAAGTGTCATTGCGGATGAGTATATGATAAGCATATCAAAGCTTGGTGAAATACAGAATGCAACCCAGGCGATTCACAGAGAGGGCTTGTCTCATATTGTGGCAACCAATCTGGATACCATGATTGACATGGTGGATACTATCCGGGCAGAACAGACAATTCTGGAAGGGTATTTAAAGGACTATGAAAAGGAATTTCTTCTTGATAAAGATAAGGAAAGTTTCCAGAAAATCGTTGACAATTATGAAGGTATGAAATATGAAATCGCAAACATGATGGCATATAGTGCCAATAATAAAAAAGAGGCAGCGTATGAATTGGCAAACGGGGCTATTTCTGATTACAGCATGGCAATACAGAATGAAATACAAAATCTGATTACGGATACGAATGAAGAAGCTGCATTGGCAAGGGAGAAGCTGACCGGAGTTTATGATAGTGCCAGAATCAGCAATTTCTTTACCATTGCGATTAGTATCATTTCTCTGGCAGTATCGCTGGTTTGCGTGTTGTTCCTGCTTATACGTCCGATATCTGATACCAATAAGCAGATCCGTAATATTATTGCGGATATTGACCGTAATGAAGGCGATTTAAGCAAACGAATCAAGACTGTTTATCTGAAAGAAATTGCTGAGTTGGGAAATGGATTTAATATTTTCATGGACAAACTGCAGAATATTCTCAAGCTGATTATTGAAAATACGAATAAAATGGAGACGGTTGTGGAAGCTGTTCAGGAGAGTGTTCATGCATCGAATGACAGTTCTTCCGATTTGTCTGCGCTGACAGAGGAACTGGCGGCAACCATGCAGGAGGTTGGTAATTCTGCAGGTGTAATTAACCAGAATATTGTTCTGGTACGTGACGATGTTGATTTGATTGCGGATAAGTCCAATGAGATTAACATTTATTCTAAAAAGATGAAAAATGAAGCCGAGAACATGGAAAGCAATGCAAGAACAAACATGGAAGAAACCGGTGCAAAGGTTCAGGAAATTCTGGATGTATTAAATAAGGCAATCGAAGACAGTAAGAGTGTGGAGCAGGTTAACGGACTGACCAATGAAATATTAAATATTTCCAGTCAGACGAATCTTCTTGCATTGAATGCATCCATTGAGGCAGCAAGAGCAGGAGAGGCAGGAAAAGGCTTTGCAGTAGTGGCAGATGAAATTCGTCAGCTTGCAGATTCAAGCCGCAGTACGGCGAACAGGATTCAGGATATTAATGCGATTGTGACAGAAGCGGTATATAATCTTGCCGGAAATGCTCATAATCTGGTAGAGTACATGAATGAGTCCATTCTTCCGGAATTCAGCAAATTTGTTGAGGGTGGTGTGCAGTATCGTGAGAATGCTACCTATATTGAGAATGTCATGAATGAGTTTACCATGAAAACAGATGCCTTAAGAAAAGAAATGGATGAAATGACCAATTCCATTGCAACCATTGCAAATGCCATTGACGAAGGCGTAAATGGTGTAAATGGGGCAGCTGAAAGCACACAGCTTCTGGTATGTGACATGGATAAAATCAGCAGCCGCATGAATGAAAATGAAGAAATTGCAAATATTTTGCAGCAGGGAACATCAATCTTTACAAAATTTTAATATTGGAACCATTTCATAAAAAGGGCAGTTTGTTCGTAAAAGTCGGGCAGTCTGCCTTTTTTGGAATGTACTCATTTCAGAAACATGAAGAATTGACCGGATTGCATAAAAGTGATAAAATAAAAATAATTGCATGGTAATTTATGCACATTTGTTTTTAAGGAGATTAGGAATGGGCTTTATAGAGAAAATTTTTGGAACTCATAGCGAAAGAGAATTAAAGTATATCTATCCGGTTGTAGATAAGATTGAAGCCATGAGGGACGAAATGATGGCTTTGACCGATGAGGAATTAAAGGATAAGACAAGACAGTTTAAGGAACGATTATCAAAAGGAGAAACTCTGGATGATCTTCTTCCGGAAGCTTTTGCAGTAGTAAGGGAAGGCGCCAGACGTGCACTTGGGATGGAACATTACCGGGTACAGTTAATTGGTGGTATCGTGCTTCATCAGGGACGTATCGCAGAGATGAAGACTGGTGAGGGTAAAACCCTTGTGTCTACTCTTCCGGCTTATCTGAATGCCCTGACAGGAGAAGGCGTTCTGATTGTAACGGTAAATGACTATCTTGCTCACCGTGATGCGGAATGGATGGGAAAGGTACATGAGTTTCTTGGGCTTTCGGTAGGTGTCGTGTTAAATTCCAATACACCGGAAGAACGGCAGAAAGCATACCGGTGTGATATCACTTATGTAACCAATAATGAACTGGGATTTGATTACTTAAGGGACAACATGGCAATATATAAGGAGCAGCTGGTGCTTCGTGATTTGAAATATTGTATCATTGATGAAGTAGACTCTGTTTTGATTGATGAGGCAAGAACGCCGCTGATTATTTCCGGTCAGGGTAATAAATCCACAAGACTTTACGAAGCCTGTGATATTCTTGCAAGGCAACTAAAGAGAGGCAGTGGTGATGGTGAATTATCCAAGATGGATGCCATTATGGGAAATGAAATAGAAGAAGATGGAGATTTTATTGTTAATGAAAAGGACAAGATTGTCAATCTGACGGCAGAAGGTGTTTCGAAGGTTGAACGGTTCT
Organism: uncultured Eubacteriaceae bacterium; assembly: GCA_945938055.1. Classification (GTDB taxonomy): domain Bacteria; phylum Bacillota; class Clostridia; order Lachnospirales; family Lachnospiraceae; genus MGBC120314. Next base: position 13,769 of record CAMEUH010000010.1, read on the forward strand.
TTAACATTGAAAACCTTGCAGATCCGGAGAATCTTGAAATCCAGCATAATATTATTCTTGCATTAAGAGCACATAACCTGATGTTCCGTGACCAGGATTATGTGGTTAAGGATGACCAGGTACTGATTGTCGATGAATTTACGGGACGTATCATGCCGGGAAGAAGATTTTCCGATGGTCTTCATCAGGCAATTGAAGCAAAGGAGCATGTAAAGGTTAAAAGAGAAAGCAAGACTCTTGCAACCATTACTTTCCAGAATTTCTTTAATAAATTCGAAAAGAAGGCAGGCATGACCGGTACGGCACTCACGGAAGAGAAGGAATTCCGTGAGATTTATAACCTGGATGTTATTGAAATTCCGACTAACAAGCCGATTGCCCGTGTGGATTATGATGATGCCGTATATAAGACCAGAAGAGGCAAGCTGAATGCAGTAGTGAATGAAGTGGTTCGCGCTCATGAAAAAGGTCAGCCGGTTCTGGTTGGTACGATTACCATTGAAGCTTCTGAAGAAGTCAGTGCGTTACTGAAAAAACGCGGTGTCCCACATAAGGTTTTAAATGCGAAATTCCATGAAATGGAAGCGGAAATTGTTGCAGAAGCAGGTCGTCACGGTGCTGTAACCATTGCAACGAACATGGCAGGACGTGGTACCGATATTAAACTGGATGAGGAAGCGATTGCAGCTGGTGGTCTTAAGATTATCGGTACAGAGCGCCATGAATCCAGACGTATTGATAATCAGCTGCGTGGACGTGCTGGTCGTCAGGGCGATGTGGGTGAATCCAGATTTTATATTTCTCTGGAAGACGATTTAATGAGACTCTTTGGTTCTGAACGATTAATTTCCATGTTCCAGGCACTTGGTGTGTCTGAGGACGAGCAGATTGAGCATAAAATGTTATCATCTGCCATTGAGAAGGCACAAAAGAAGATTGAAACCAATCATTATGGAATTCGTAAGAACCTGTTAGAATATGACCAGGTTATGAACGAGCAGCGTGAAATTATTTATGCTGAACGCCGTAAGGTATTAAATGGCGATAACATGAGAAATTCCATTTACAAGATGCTGACAGATTTCGTGGATAACTCCGTGGATTCCTGTATTAGTGATGAAGTTCCTGCAGCAGAATGGGATTATGAAGCATTAAATGAACTGATTATCCCGGTAATTCCGCTTGGAAGTTATATCAAGCCATCGAATGACATTAAGAAGAAGGATCAGTTAAAGCAGGTAATTAAGGAAAAAGCCGTGAAGCTTTATGAAGATAAAGAAGCAGAATTTCTTGAGCCGGAGCATATTCGTGAACTGGAGCGAATCATTCTTTTGAAGGTGATTGACCGGAAGTGGATGGTATCGGTCTTCAGGCTTATGGACAGAGAGATCCGGTTGTGGAATATAAGATGAGCGGATTTGACATGTTTGAGGCAATGACGGCAAATATCCAGGAAGAAACCGTGAAGACACTGTTACATGTAAGAGTGGAACAGAAAGTAGAAAGAGAACAGGTTGCTAAGGTGACCGGAACGAATAAGGATGATTCGTCGGTAAAGGCTCCGGTAAAACGTGTGGAGAAGAAGGTTTATCCAAACGATCCGTGTCCATGCGGAAGTGGTAAGAAATATAAGCAGTGTTGTGGCAGAAATGCATAAGAGATAAAAAAAGAGATGGGGTGATTTAATGGTAGAATTAGACCAGTTCAAATTCAGAATAACAAGCTATACACAACCATTAGAGAAATTGAGGGATTCACTTTGACTTAGCAAATAAGAAGAAAAAAGTCGAAGAGATTGAAATGAACATGGAAATGCCGGGATTTTGGGATGACCCGGACAAATCCCAGATGCTCATGAAGGAGTTAAAGGGATTAAAGAATGCCATCGAGGGCTATGATAAGCTGGAAGGATATGTGGAAGACGCAAAAACCTTTATTGAAATGGCGGAAGAAGAAAATGATGAATCACTGATTCCGGAAATCGGTGAGCTATTGGATGAATATGAAGTGCTATATGACGAGATGATGATGGATACTCTTCTTTCCGGTCCGTATGACAGGGATGGGGCAATTCTTACCCTGCATGCAGGAGCCGGTGGAACGGAAAGCTGCGACTGGGCATCCATGCTTCTTCGAATGTATACCAGATGGGCTGAAAAGCGTGGATTTACGGTAGAGACCCTGGATTATCTGGATGGGGATGAAGCCGGAGTAAAGTCTGTTACCATACAGATTAATGGAGAAAATGCGTATGGCTATCTGAAGTCGGAACATGGAGTTCATCGTCTGGTGCGTATTTCTCCGTTTAATGCTGCGGGAAAGAGACAAACGTCCTTTGTGTCCTGCGATGTGATGCCGGATATTGAGGAAGATTTAAATATTGAGATTAATGAAGATGATTTAAGAATTGATACTTACCGTTCCAGCGGTGCGGGTGGACAGCATATTAACAAGACTTCTTCTGCAATCCGTATTACGCATATTCCGACCAATATTGTAGTTCAGTGTCAGAGTGAACGTTCACAGCACATGAATAAAGATAAGGCGATGCAGATGTTAAAGGCAAAGCTTTTTATCTTAAAACAGCAGGAAAATGATGAGAAAATGGCTGGAATCCGTGGAACCCAGATGGATAATGGCTGGGGAAGCCAGATTCGAAGCTATGTCCTGCAGCCATACACCATGGTGAAGGACCATCGGACCAATAAAGAAATCGGAAACGCACAGAGCGTTCTCGACGGAAATATAGACCCATTCATCAGTGAGTATTTGAAATGGCTGAGTATCGGTGGAAATAAGGAGGAATAGCATGGCAGATTACGTAAAACCAGTTATTTTCAGACTGGGAGAGCAAGAATATGGTGTGGATATTAACCTGGTAAGCGCCATAGAAAAGTACGAGCAGATTGTCCCTGTACCTAATTCAGTAGCATTTATTAAGGGAATCATTAATCTGCGTGGAGAAGTTATTCCGGTATATGATTTGCGTAAGAAATTTAACATGCCGGATTACCAGGGAAACAATGACAACCGCAATCTGATTGTGGTTAAACTTCCGGAAGTCATGGTGGCGTTGGAAGTGGATGGTGTATCGGAAATACATGATTTTTCACCACAGGACATTGTAAAAATGCCGACAATTGTCATGAATGAGAATACAAAGTTCATGGAGCGTGTGGCAAATGAGAATGGACGTTTAATCGTTCTCATGGATATAAATTATCTGTTAAGTGAAAAAGAAATGGAAGACGTGAAAAAATTAAAAGAGGACATGGAAGAATAACATGAAGACATTTGAGAGGGGTGCCGGTATTCTGATGCCAATCAGCAGCATGCCGTCGCCATATGGAATTGGAACCATGGGCAGGGATGCCTATGAGTTTGTGGATTTTCTGAAAGAATGTAATCACAAGTACTGGCAGGTTCTTCCGTTAGGACCGACAAGCTTTGGTGACAGTCCTTATCAGGGTTTTTCCACATTTGCAGGAAATCCGTATTTTATTGATCTTGATATGCTGATGGAAGAGGGACTTCTTACAAAGAATTTTGTGGAAGGTTTCGACTGGGGCAATAATCCGGTGGACATTGCATATGACAAAATTTTTGAGGCGCGTTACGTTGTATTAAGAGAAGCCTTTAAGAACAGTAACCATAAGGAAACAGAAGAATATCAGAAATTTCTCGAGGAAAATGCGTACTGGATAGAGGATTACGGACTGTTCATGGCAATTAAGCTGTATTATAAGAATGCAGACTGGTCACTATGGGAAGATGACCTCCGTTTCCGTAAGCCGGAAGCACTTGCGAAGTATACAAAGCTTCTGGAAGAAGACATTGACTTTTATAAGTTCTTGCAGTTTAAGTTTTTTGAGCAATGGAACCGGTTAAAGCAATATGCCAACGAGAAAGGAATTGAAGTGATAGGTGACATTCCAATCTATGTGGCTTTTGATAGTGCGGATGTATGGGTAAACAGTCAGGAATTTCTTCTGGATGAAAATCTGACTCCGACCAAGGTTGCAGGTGTGCCACCGGATGCTTTTACCGAACTGGGACAGAAGTGGGGAAATCCTCTTTATGACTGGGATAAGATGGAGAAAAACGGATTTGCATGGTGGGCGAGAAGAATGAAAGCCGCAGCACAAATGTATGATATTATCCGTATTGACCATTTTCTTGGTGTGGTGAAGTATTATACCATTCCGGCAGAAGATCCGGATACAAGAAATGGTAAATACCAAAAAGGTCCCGGAAAGAAACTCACAGATGTTATCAATGTAGCAATCGGGGATAAGAAAATTATTGCAGAAGACTTGGGAGTAGAGATACCGGAAGCGACAGCACTTCTTGAAGCGAATGAATATCCTGGAATGAAGGTTTTGGAGTTTGCTTTTGGCGGCGACCGGAGGAATGTCCACCTGCCTCATAACTATAAGACACATAATTGTGTTGTTTATGGCGGAACTCATGATAATGAGACACTAATGGGATATTTTAATGATCACAACGAACTTGGCTATGCCTACGATTATCTGGATACAAGAGATAAGAGGAAAATGGTGGATCAGGTGTTCCGGCTTGCCTATGGCAGTATTGCAGATGTAGTAGTTTTTCAGACTCAGGACATTTTAAAGCTGGATAATCATGCCAGAATGAATTTTCCATCCACTCTGGGTACAAACTGGAAGTGGCGCATGAGAAAAGGCGAATTGGGACAGCAGCAGAAGCAGGATTTACAGTATCTTGCAAGTATTTTTGGAAGAGAAATGCAAATAGGTTGATTTAGAAAGGCTTTTTTCAAGCAATCATCACTTGGAGGTGAATGGGGCTTGGGAAAAGTCTTTTTTGCTGGTAATTGAAAAATTTTTGGAAAATTTTATTTTAATACTTTTATTTTTCGACAAAATGTGATAAAGTAAAAAAAAGAAAGAAAATATATTACAAAATGTAATTGAGCTGTTTAAAGTATGAGGGTATGAGGCAGTAAACGATACATAATTGTTTTATTTACCAAAAGATTCTTGTATGGGACGGCAGTGATAAGCCGTTTTTTTTATTGCAAAAAGGAGTTACCATGAATCAATTAAATGTATATGAAATCAGATTAAAAATTTTTTTAGTGCAAAACATAAAACAGGAATGCACTTATCAGGTGATATCGGAGTTTATTGACACTTATCTTGCAAAAAAAGAAGAGTTTTTGAAATTTCATGAAGAAGGGGGATTCAAGTTATATTGCTTTGACCAGCCATATCCGGTTGAAAAAGATGGAATTTATAAAAAGGATTGCATATATACAATAAGGGTACGAACGGTTAATCAGGAACTTATGCAGTATTTTCTTGAAAATTTATCAAATCATTACACCGATTGGATGAAAGGACGCACACTTAATGTAAGGATAATTCCAAGAAAAATGATTTCAGAAATATATTCTGTTACGCCTGTTGTACTAAAATGTGAAGAAGATGAAGGAACCGGAAAGAAAGGATATTGGAAAAAGTGTCTTACATTTGACCAATATGAAGAACGTCTTAAAGTGAATTTAATTAAAAAATATCATTGCGCAATGAATACAAAAATAGAAGAAGATTTTTCATTGTATCGTCAGATTGAATTGACAAATCATAAACCAATAGCAGTTCCATATAAGAATATTAAGTTACTGGGTGACAAGATCTGTATTCTGGCAGAGGAGAATGAGCAGGCACAGGAGTTACTGTATCTTGCAATTGGTACAGGAATTGGCGAAAATAATGCCCGCGGCTTTGGTTTTGTGAATTATAAATATTTATAGAAAGGGGGGATTATCATGCTGCAGGAATGCGTGGCAGTTTTTGAAAGGATTTTAAAAGAAAAGACGGAACAATGGCTATTAGATAACTATGTACCTAAAGACGGGACATATATTCTGATTAACATGGAAGAGAATTTTAGAGTTGAAAAAGTTCTAAATATAAAATCAGATAAAAAGACTGGAATAATACAGGGAGAGACCGATTCGGATTATACTTTTATCTCCTATCTGGATTACTATAGTAAATTAGTTGAGATGAATAAGCCTGTTGATTCTGGGAAAATTATCCATTCCAATAACATATATTCCTTCTTTGTAAAAAAAGAGAGCTTGCAGGAAAAATTGTCAGAGGGGAATATAGACGGATATTATTCTGTATTGGAAAATCCCTATAAAAAATATGTAAAATCCAATGATAAAATATTATATCAGCAAGTTGAAAAGGAACTTGGACCGATAAAGCAGGATGAGCTTGATATTATTCACCAATGGATTAGTGAGAATTTAAGGGATTTTATAAAAGAACAGGGGATTGACTGCAGTACAAAAGACTACTTAAAGTTGTTTTTTATAAAAACAGACAGAGAAAAAACAAAGCAGGACTTTTGTTCAGAGGGACGAAGGTATATTCTTCCTAATATTTATAATAAAAATGATTTTAATGTGAAATGCAGTGATGGAATTAAAGGGCTGCCAAGCAATAATATGGGAATGAATAGTAAGAAACCGTATTTGGAGAACAAGACCAGAAAAATCAGAACTCCTTATATGATTTCACTTAACCAGGCGCTCAGTCAGATGCAGTTTTTTGATTTTCTTGCAGGACAGGCATCCAAAGGAAAAAATAATATTTATGTCAATCTGGATCGGGATGAGATATACGCTGTTGAAAATGGGAAAACGGTTTCGGATATGGATTCTGGTATTTATCTTAGAATCCAGCAGGGAAAAGAACTAGAAATACATAATGTATGCAGAGTGGCAGGATATCAGAAAAAATTATCAAAACCATTTCATATGAAGGAAGTTATTGAGATACCGGATAAGGCGAAAAACACATTTGAGCCAGGGTATGGTATGAAAACAAATTTGCTTGAAATAGAAGGACTGGTGGATGATGTTTTCTTTGGAAAAAGTTTAAAGTACAATTATTTTACAAAACCGGAGGATATCTCTATAAATGACGGATGCAAAAAGAGAATACTTTTGATGTACAGGGAAAAGTTATGGGACTGGTTCTTTAAAGGAAATTCCGCTGATATTCCAATAATTATAGAACGTATGACTCTTCCACTTGTGATGGAATCAATTGGTAATTCGATAATAAAACCCAAGCATCAAATAAATTTACTGATATCGATTGAGGATTATTTTAATGGGAACAGGAGGATGGAAGATACAATGAATGATGTGAGAAAGGCTTTGAGGGAACATATTGATTGTAAGGATGAATGGATGTTCAGCAGTGACGGAGAATATTACTACGCAGTTGGGCAATTGCTTAATTTTATTCAGGGATTGAATAAATCACAGAAAAAGAATTTGTCAATGGTAAATCCTCTGCTTAATTCAAAAAGTGATGAAGTCATTAAAAAAAGGTTACTGGTACTATTTAAGAAGTATAACTATGCCATTGAACGTAATGATATCCGAATTAGGGCATTATATGGGCATGTGATGAGATATGAGCCGGAAAGTAATGTAAATTCATTTCTTTTATCGGCGGGCTTTGTGGATAGTAGTCTGATCTATATGAAAAAAGAAAATCAAGATGAAGTGGAAACGAATAACTAGAAAGGGAAAGGTGAGATTATTATGAATAAAAGAGTTTATGGAGTGTTAGGAATATCATCAGTAATGGCAAATTGGAATGCAGATTTTTCAGGGTATCCAAAGACAACTACCAGCGGGGAAGTATTTGGAAGTGATAAGGCATTTAAGTATCCAATGAAGAAAATGTGGGAGGATGCAGGAGAAAAAGTATTATATATTAAGTCAATGAAACTTGCTGAGAATAAAGGGGAAACAAATCTTGTTCCGAGAACATTAAAAGAACGGTATGAACAGATTTTTCATGTTCCAGATTTAAAGAAGAATAAAGATGTGAGTCAGATACTTACGAATCTGTTTTCTGCCATTGATGTAAAGAATTTTGGAGCAACATTTGCAGAAGAGGGAGCTAATATTTCGATTACAGGTGCGGTTCAGATTGGGCAGGGATTTAATAAGTATAGTGATTCCGAGGCACAGGAACAAAATATTTTGTCTCCATTCCAGGATTCTAAGGCAAAAGATAAGAATAAGGATGGCGATGAGGCAAAGAATTCTACATTGGGAACAAAGATAGTAAGCGATGAGGCACATTATTTCTACCCGTTTGCAATTAATTCCAATGTATATAATAGTTTTGTGGAAATGGGCGTTACACAAGGTTATACCGAAGAAGATTATCAGAAATTTAAGAACGCTTCATTAACAGCAGCAACATCTTATGCAACGAATTCAAAGCTGGGATGCGAAAATGAATTTGGTCTTTTTGTGGAAACAGAAGAAGATTTATATCTTCCAAATCTGGATAAATATATTTCTTTTACTAAAGGAGAAGAAAATCAGAAGAATTTGATAGAAATCCAATGTGACAAGCTGTTAAATTCTGTAAGAAAACGTATTAAATCAGTAGAAATATATTATAATCCGGAAACCACACAGTTAAAATGTGATATTGAAGATGTAGCATATTTTAATATATTTACCATGCAGGAGATTTAAAAGTATTAGAACGAAAGGTTTGGCAGCGGATGGAGATATTAAGATTTACGTTGAGCGGGAAACAGGCTTTTTTTAAAAAGCCAGAAGTGAATGCTTATTATTATTTTACATATGGACATATGCATAAGGTAGCATTAATGGGAATGTTCGGCGCAATTCTGGGGTACGGAGGATATTCTGAACAGACTGTTGAAGGGAAGAAAAGAGTGTTTCCGGAATTTTATGAGCGGTTAAAAGATATTAGAATTTCCATGATTCCGATTTGCGAAAAAGGTAATTTTACACGTAAAATAGTTGCCTTTAATAATTCAGTGGGATATGCATCCCAGGAACAGGGAGGCAATCTGATTGTTAAGCAACAATGGCTGGAAAATCCCAAATGGTATGTTTATGTGATGACAGATTCCAGTGAAGCACAAAGTATTGCCGAGGCAGTTTTGAACCAGAACTGTGTATACATTCCTTATCTTGGCACTAATAATCATACGGCTGACATACAGGATGCAGCTCTTTTAGAAGCGGATAAAGTATTGAACGTGGAACATATTGATAGTCTGTTTCCTAAAGAAAAGGTAGAGATTGATTTGGATGATTATGAGCAGGACAGACCGTACAAGTATGAAGAAGAATTACCATATGCATTGGATGAAGAATTAAATATGTATATACATAAGAAATATGTCTTAACTAATATGCTTATTAAAAAAGCAGATTGTGATATTTACAAAATTCTCGATACGGATGAAAGAGAATATCAGATTGTATTTGATTAATGAAAAAGCCATGATTAATAAAGAGAAAATCCTTTATTGACATGGCTTTTTGTCATTTGGAAAGGTGGAAAATAAGTGGGAAATAATATATTGGATTGGAAAAGGCTTATTGTTGACATTAATGAAATTATATGTAGTCAGGAGAAGTTTTATGCACATACCAGGATGGTGTCAGAAACGGAAAGTGAAGGTGGAAAAAAAGAAGTTGAATGTGAATTTTTAAAGGAACATATTGAACGTTGTATCTATTATTTTGAGCAAATAGGTTATCAAAAAAATCTAAAAGATGTTCTTTTAAATTTTCAAAAAGAACTGCTGGGAGAGGTTTCATTAGAGGGGGGAATACTGTTTCATGAAATGTTCATAAACACGATTGCGTTTCATGATTTTGGTAAAATAAATCCGTCATTCCAGAAAATGAAAATGCATAATGACATACAAGCAATACATAATATATCCTGCCTGGATGGGGCGAATCATTCCTTGCTTTCAGCTGCAATATTTATTGATTATTATTCGGAAAAAATACGTCTTCAATGTGTGTCAAGAAATGAAATGGAAAAATTGCATGTGATCATGCTGGCTGATGCATATGTTATTTCAAGACATCATTCGGATTTGATATCATTTTATTCCTTTCTTAATGAATTTTGTGAAGGAGGGAAATTATATTATATTTTTGAAAGTTTTTACAATGATGAATTCGTTTCAATTTATCGCGGAATGTTTTATCAGGGAAAACCGGAATTGACCAATTTGAATCGAAAGAATCAAAAGTGTCTTGAAAATTTTTACCAGGCTAATTGTAACGAATTAGCACTTTTTACTTATATACGTTTTCTATTTTCTTTATTGGTATCGTGTGATTATTATGCTACGACAGAATTTGAGAATGGAATGAAAGTAAGTGATTTTGGAAATTTGTCGGATATTCATAATCTGGATAATATTTATGAACAATCTGACTTAATAAGAGAAATTCGGAATCTTCATTCAAAGAATATGGAGGATGATGGAGAAGATATTAATTATTTGCGTAGATGCATGTTTTATGAGGCGGAGGAATGTCTGGAACAAGATAAAGATAGTGGGATTTATTTTATAGAAGCACCTACCGGTGGTGGAAAATCTAATATTGCAATGAATTGCAGTTTTAAATTATTAAATGATAAAATTTGTAAAATCTTTTATGTTTATCCGTTTAATACTTTAGTAGAACAAAATAAAGTTTCATTGGAGAAAATTTTTGGCAATACGGAAATGGAACAGGAGATAGCAGTAATTAATTCAATCACTCCAATCAAGGTGAAAGAAAATAATGAAAAATACATATCAGATGAAATGGATAAAAACTTTTATCAGAAGGCTCTGTTAGACAGGCAGTTTTTAAATTATCCTTTTATTCTGACAACACATGTCAATCTGTTTGATGTGATGTTTGGGGATGAAAAAGAGGCAGCAATTAGTTTTTATCAATTATCAGGAAGTGTGATTGTGTTGGATGAAATTCAGAGTTATAGAAATACAATCTGGACGGAGATTATAATGTTTCTTGAAGCGTACAGCAGGTTGTTAAATATTCGCTTTATTATTATGTCTGCAACATTACCGAGACTAGATGA
>CAMEUH010000011.1 GCA_945938055.1 uncultured Eubacteriaceae bacterium
ATTACCATACCTCTCTTCCGACAGGTTCACCCCAATCATATTCACCATCAAGCATCAATTTCCCATCAAACTCCGCAGCCCTTTCTTCTAAAGTTTTATGACGAAATGGTTTCACTAAAGTGATTACGCCATCGGATACTGTGACATCCAAAAACTCATTCAGAGCAATTCCCGCACTTTTTAATACTTCTTTTGGCAATCTGATTCCTTGACTATTTCCCCATTCTTTGACTTGTGCTCGCATAAAAAAACCTCCCTACATTTGGTATATACATAGTATATACCAAATGTAGGGAATTATCAACTACTCAAGAAGTAATTAATCAATTTATAGGCAAAAAACAAAGGTAGAATTCAAGAAGCATGCGTGATACAATAGTAAGTGAACTCTTCAGAGAAAAATACGTCAAGGAATAAGGAAAATGGAAAAGTTTTTTAAGAAATATCCGGGAAAACCGGATGCGGTAATAGGTACAATATGTGGAATCAGCCTATTTTTTGCTTACAGGGTAGGTCTTAGAATCGGCACAAAATGGCCTTATGTATTATTGATAATGCTTTCTATCATTGTATATAAGCTTTTGCATGATTCATTATCTATGAAATTTCTTATGGTGGTAAATATTCTATATTCAGTATTTATGTTGGTGCAAAAGTACCTTAATCTGGATTGGGTATATAAATTAAAGGATAATGAACAGAAGGTTCTTGCATTACTATTTTTTGTGTTCATTTCTCTGGGATATATTATGAGTGTGGTAAGCAGTTTATATGTATTAGTTTTCGGTTTCGTAGCCGGTGCCTGTTTTAGGTTGGTTTTATATGGCATTTCCCGAATTCCGAGGTTTCTGCGTTCTGTTTTTTGGGAAAAAGTACGGGGACCCATGCCAAATGTGCAAAGTATTGCAAAAGGAGATATAAAAGTTTATTTTCAAAAAGACTACCATGAAGAACAAATTCAATTGATTTATAGGAAAGGGTCCAAAAAAAGAATTCTGGATATATACCAATGGAATGATTTTCAGGAGGCACATTATTCTCTGGAGCAGCATGGAAAGAATTGCCTCATTGTTCACAAATATGATCCAACAACATCTACACAGGTAGAAGAAAAGGAATATAAGTTATAGAATGTAATATTATGCCTTATATTTCTAATCTCATCTGCCCATCAATCCAGCTTTTCTGCTTAGCCTCATGGATGACATCTCCTGGCATATTTCCACCAAGTAAAAATGGTGATTCCGGATCATGCTTCCTCATATTCTCTTTCACCAAATCAGCATTCGTGTTTGCATAGCAATACTTACACAGATGACCACAGGTATCATATGCTCCTATATCCACTCCAAGCACCATCACCTTTTCTTTATCCGGCACATTTGGTTCTACATCTCTCCCATAAGGTGTTATGGTTACAAACCAATACTGACCATATGGCTCTAATGCATCCATATGTGAAAGCATTGGTGCCGGATTCTTAGTACAAAATGCAATCAAATCCACCACATTCGGCAACAGGCTATATCTTGTAACCTGACTTGGATTATATGGATTGCGAACCAGCACATATCCCTCTTTTATTCTGTTAAGAAACCATTCTGAATAAAATGCCGGAATATCCGTCCGCATTCCTGTCTGTATAATCACTTACGCTTCACTTCCTCCACAATATCTTTGATGCTCTGATTACAAACATTTTCATCATAAAAACTGTGCCATGTAAACAGGCAGGCATTCAATGTCTTTATCTTTCATATAGTCTTTGGTATATACCATAATCTTACGAATTATTCTTGAAGAAAACTTCTCAACAAATGCATCTATAGATGGATGTGTTTTATAACCCGAACTCTTTACTTCTATCGGACATATTTTATTCTTTTCGGCAATTAAAAAATCAATTTCATAATTATGTTTTGATTTTTCATTCAAAAATGTATGATAGTACAATTCATGCCCATTTGTTGCCAATATCCCTGCAATCATATTTTCATAGATGTATCCCAGATTAGCCTGCAATTTATCACTAAGCAACTTTGAATAAATCTCATTTTCTGTAAAGCTTTTATCTTTAAATGCGAGCGTTACAAACAGACCCGTATCTGTAGTGAATAACTTGAATTTTTCCAAGTCTTTATTCTGAGCCATTCCGGGTCCCGGATCATTTGCATGATATGCCACAAGTACGGTCCCAGAGTCCTTGAGTTCTGCAATCTGCTCCAAAATATCCCCTGCTCTATTTCCTGTTAAAACACTGGAAACCTGATACCTGGAAGCATTTCCCATTAGTTGTGCCGGAATTGCATCAAATAAAACTGATAGTTTTCCTGTCGGATCAATTTTTCTGAAATCATCTTCGTATAAAGACAAAATATCCCTTTTTATACTATCAACTTTGCTAAAATCATTGGTTTCAATATATGTCTCTACTGCCTGAGGCATTCCTCCAACAAGCATATATACTCTGAAATCTCTCAGCATTTTTCGGTTTGCTGCTTGCCCCAGAGGCTTTTTAGCCTCATAAAATTGTCTAAGCATGTCAACTGACACCTCATCTCCAAGTGCCCATCTAAATTCCTCATAATCCATAGGATACATACGAATTTTTCTTTCCTCACTTGGAATAAGTATGTCTTTCACATTTTTGTGTATTGAAATCAATGAGCCCGTCTCGATATAATCATATCTACCATCATTTACCAATGCTTTAATTGCCTGTCTGGCTTTAGGGCATAATTGAACCTCATCAAACACAATACATGATTTTCTTTCCTTCAAACTTGTCTGATAAGTAAGCTGCAACTGAAGAAATATATAATTGAGATCAGATAAATCATCAAATAATTTCTTTGTTTCAGATGAGGCTCTATAAAAATCAACAATGATATAACTTTCATATTCATTTTTTGCAAACTCTTCAACTATCGTAGATTTACCAACTCGCCTTGGTCCTTCTACAAGTAAAGCTGTTTTTCCATTAGATGTTTCTTTCCACTGAAGTAATTGATTATATATTTTTCTCTTATACATTTTGATCCCTCTTGCAATTTCGTTAATTTAATTTTAACCATTTATCGCAAATTCGTCAATTTTTTTGTTGGATTATTCGTCAAAATCGTCAATAGATATTTTAACCAAATCACCTCCATTTTATGTATAATTCGATTTCCATATCCCTACAGCCCGGTGACTTTCTCCACAATATCTTTGATGCTCTCTGCCATATCAGCATTAATACCTACTGCTCTGTTTCTGAGACTTTCCGGCACAACTGCCTGATCAAGATTCAGCCTTATCAGACTTATATTATCATGCTCCCTTACCAGTTTTTCAAATGGAAACCGGATAATTGTCGGTGTATTAAATCCTACGCCCAGTTCCAAAAGAACCAGTTTCTTATCAATTGCTTCTGACAGGTAATCAGAAAATCTTTTCACCCGGCAGCCGTACTCATTCCGGCACCGGCTCCAATCAGCACATACTCTGCATCACATATCATCTGCGCAGCATCTCTTATCTGTTTATCATAAGCCACATCCTGATAAATATAATCCCTTGCAGGTGTACCGCAAAGAAAAGACTCAAATGTTATTTTCTGATTTGGAAACTTCATCAATTTCACAAGCATCACCTTCTATCTCAACAGTTCCCTATAGATTTCTTCATCCAAATCTTTAAACACATTAAAGATTACCTTAATGGAACTACCTGTTTTCTCTTTATATTCTTTTATCGTTTTCACGGCAATCTCCGCTGCTCTTTCATTTGGGAACATAAATACCCCTGTTGAAATACAGCAAAATGCAATGGACTCCACTCCATTTTCATCCGCAATGGTAAGGCATGAGCGATAGCATGATTCCAGCAAATCCTCATGTTCTTCTGTCAATTTTCCCTGCACGATTGGTCCAACCGTATGAATCACATAATCACAGGGAAGATTATAAGACATCGTAATCTTTGCCTGACCGGCTGGTTCCCCATATCCCTGTTCATCCATGATTTTGGCACATTTAAGCCTTAACTGGATTCCGGCATACGTATGAATACAGTTATCAATACAGTTATGACAGGGCTGATAGCATCCGGTCATGCCACTGTTTGCAGCATTTACAATTGCTCCAACCTTAAGCCTTGTGATATCTCCCTTCCAGATATAGATATCCGGCTGTATCTCTTCCATATCCGAAGGTGTAACAACCCCCTTTTCTGCATTGACCTGCAATAAATATTCATCCTGAACCCTTATAAATTCATCATCAATCGTGCCGGGCATTCTAACATTCATAAGAGCCCGGAGCAATTTTTTCTGTTCATCAACACTAACCGGTATCTGCATCTTTGCATATCGTGGCTGTTCTTTTAATAATCTCTCAATCAGAAACAGGCGTTTTTCATTCTGGTTCATTTTTTCATCTTCTTTCAATGGATTTTTTCTGGCTTTTGTTTGTTACATATTTATCATTAGAATTACCATAGCTAATATAATCAGATTAACACCTACACTTCCATAGTGCCATTGGATGCTTTGCTACATTTTTAAGTTCATTACTATCCCCGAATACCCAGTCAGGATAGTAATTTCCTTCCGAAAAAGCTTTCCAGAACAGTTCTTCCTCCCTTGTCGGCACCAGAATGGATGCAAGATATGACCGCACTTCCTTCTGGACAGATTCCAAGTCAAACCATTCTCCCTTTCGAAGCACCGGGTTTAAATCTCGCTTAATCTGCCGAACTGACACTTTCCCGAGATTATCAAGCTCAAATTTTTCCGGTGGCCGTGCTGCTCCGATTGCACTATAGAACACAGCACATTTCCGAAGCATTATTTCCTCACTTTCATCAAACAGTCCAAACTTAACCATGTTATGAATGTCATACAAATCTCTTGGAGCCGTTCTTGTAAGTAATGCTACTGTTTTAGAAGCAAATATCTCCAATGGTGCTACAGAAAGCACGGTAAGTCTTTCCTCATTCCATGGCAGTTTCACTTCTCTTCTTACAACCGGAAGCACATGACAGCGAAGCATATAATTAATCTCAATCTTAAGATTGTCCTTTACTCCTCCACAATTCACATATTCATACACAAAGGAATCCAGGGCATGATAGTTTTTTGATTTCGGACTTAAAACATATCCATTCGCCGTCATATACTTGCTGATTCTGTCTGTGATTATCTCCCTGTCCAAAAGCATATTTTCTCTGTCAATACTTCTACAATAATCCAAATCAATATCAACCGAAAGCCTTGGCAAATCAAAGATTGTCAGATTAATAGCTGTACCACCTTTTAAGGCAATCCCTTCTGCCAGAAGCTCATCTGATTCCATAAATTTCAACACATCCGCCAGACGGCAGACCTTTTCAAGCGTATCTCTCGAAAAGCCCAGTTCTTTCGCTATTCTGCCCAGAGTTATTCTATCCCATTGCATCATAATCATCAATCCCCTTATCTATTAGTCCTTTCAATGATGCCGGTGCATAAAGCTTCCATCGCTTATGAAATACATTATCCTTTGTTTCTTTCATTAGATAACGCTTTGCATCAGAAGAACAGTTCTCACAGGTTTCAAAAAAGCCTGTAGAAAAATGAAATTCTTCCTGCATTTTTTCAAATAAGTACCCACATTTCTGATACAAAAAACCATTGTTATTTCTTGCCAGACATTCCAGTACTTTCTGCTCATTCAGTCCCGGCACCAGCTCCATACAACGTATCACTTCCTCAAGACCGGCTATCTTTTCAAAGTCACGGATACTGTCTACAACCGTCTGCTCCACGGATGTCACTCGTATGTTACCCTGCTGTACTACTTCCATACCAGGCTTACGCTCTATGCGACGGTACATCACTCCGTCATACTCAAAATCATTAAACCGTTTGTCCGTTGCAACATAACACTCATAAAACACCTGACTTCCATAACCGAATACTTCAAATGCACTGTGATGCGTGATACATGCATCCGAGAATAGATTGGAGCCTATCTGATAACGAGAGAACACCGGCTGTTTCATTTCCATGCTGATTACCACATAAAAATCTCTTTTGACTTTTTCTATCAGTCCCTTTTTCTGGTATTCATAGATTACCTGATTCGCCGCTGTCGCTGTTCCAACAATCTCTATCAGTTGTTCCCGTGAAAAGCATCCCTTTGCCAGCAATTTTTCATAATGCTTCATTACACATCAACTCCTATTTTAAAATAAGCACAATGTATTTTATTTTCTTAATACTTTGTGCATTTTTCAAAATTGTCTATTTTGAGTTTATCACATAATATTAGAAATTTCAAATACATTGTGCATTTTTTAAAACACTATTCTCTCTATCCCTTGCAGCTGTATCATAAAAGTAAATTTCTACCAGTTTTTCTTTTCCTTCTCACTACGATTGTTCTGTTTGCGTTCTTCCACCATCTTTACAAACCATTCAACCATGGCAGGATCCTGATGGGAGAAGAAAGAACTTGTAGCAGTATCCAGTTTTGCAATTTCATTCATGTCTTCTTCTGATAATTCAAAATCAAATACGTTATAATTTTCTACCATTCTTTCATAATGGGTTGACTTCGGAATCACCACAACGCCTCTTTGAATGTGCCATCTAAGCATAATCTGAGCTGTTATTTTTCCATACTTATCACCAATACCCTTTATCAGCTCATTGTCAAATGTACCACCACGGCCTTCACCGAACGGAGCCCATGCTTCAAGCTGAACATGGTATTTATCAGCATATTCCTTTAACTGTTTCTGCTGATTAAAGATATGTACCTCCATCTATGTAATCATAGGCTTAATGCGATTGAAGTTTACAAATTCTACCATTCTGTCCACATAGAAATTGGAAATGCCAATGGCTCTGATTTTTCCTGCTTCATACAATTCTTCAAGGGCTCTCCATGCA
Organism: uncultured Eubacteriaceae bacterium; assembly: GCA_945938055.1. Lineage (GTDB taxonomy): Bacteria > Bacillota > Clostridia > Lachnospirales > Lachnospiraceae > MGBC120314. The sequence goes on from CAMEUH010000011.1 coordinate 6,917, forward strand.
CCATATGCATCCCCAAATGGCTGATGAAGCAAGACCAAATCAAGATATTCCGTCTGCAGCTTCTTCATGGATTCAAGCACAGAAGCTTTGGCATTTTCATATCCATAGTGTTCAATCCAAACCTTGGTAGTTAAGAAAATTTCCTCTCTTGGAATCCCTGACTCCTTAATGGCTTCTCCAACCTCTTCCTCATTAAAATAACTCTGTGCAGTATCGATGCTTCTATATCCCGCCTTTAATGCATTCAAAACACATTCTTTACATTCGTCCTTTGTAACCTGATACACACCATATCCTAAGATTGGCATTTTTACTCCATTGGATAATGTGATATATTCCATATGATAATTCCTCCTATAAACTCTTCACCCAGTTTTCAACATCCTGTTTCGATATATTGTTCAGTATCTTTCCTTCCACAATATTCGCATCAGGTGCAGATGGCATTAATTCCTTTACCGTATTCCCAAATCCACTTCCACCGGAGGTTGCGAACAGTACAATCTTTTTCCCTGAAAAATCATAGCTTTCCAAAAATGTATTAATAATAGCAGGAGCTACATACCACCAGATTGGAAAACCTAAGATAATCTCATCATACCTGTCGATATTGATATCCGTATCCAATATTTTAGGTCTGAATTTCTTATCACTCATCTCTATACTGCTTCTGGATTTTTTATCCATCCAGTTTAAATCTGCCTTCGAATATGGCTGCTTCGGCACGATTTCATACAAATCGGATTCTGCCGCTTGTGCAATCATCTCCGCCGCTTTCTTTGTGATTCCGCTTGCACTAAAGTATGCCACTAACTTTTTACCCATTACATTTCCTCCTATCATAAAAAATGTGCAAAGTATCGATCATTCATACCTTACACATTGATTATATTCCTCAATATTCAATTATGTCTAATGCCTATATTAAATCATTTTCTATGCCTTGAAAGCATTGATTTCTTCTATAAATTTATTTATTGCTAACGAATATGGAATATTCCTTCTCCATGCGATTACCGTACTTGCTGTTATTTCAGGATACAGTCTTCTGTGTTGACTGGTTCCATAAATAGTCCAATATCCACCAAACCCTGATTCATCATTTCATATACCGAATCTGCCGTTGCTGTATGTAACGCAATCTGCACCATTGGATATTTTTTCTTATATACCTTACAAATTTCTGCTAATATTTCAACAGCAGCAAACTCACCACAACCAATGGTAATTGTACCTTCTATCAGTTCTTCATTTACCTTCAGTTCATCCAGCATTTTTTCTTCCAGATCAATGATTTCCAAGGCTCTTCGTTTGAATAATATCCCTGACTCCGTAAGCGTAATACTACGGCTTCCTCTGATAAAAAGGGGTGTGCCAAGTTCCTCCTCCAATGCAGCAAGCTGTCTTGAAAGTGTTGGCTGTGTAATATTTAATTGTTCTGCGGCCTTTGTAAAGTTTTGTTCTTTTGTCACGGTCAGAAAATAGCGCAATATTCTAATATCCATCTTGATATACACCCCGATTACAAAAAGGAGAACTTTTTTCTCCAGTTTTAAACATTTCTTCTTGCCTTAATACACAAACTATAAAAACAAATTGCACATAATTGTGCTACTACCGATACAACTACCAAACATACCGGGTTAAAATCATATAATGCTCCCAAACACCAGCTCCCCAGAAACCATGCTATTCCATATCCGGTTTCAAAGATACCATAACCGGTACTTCTCATATTTCTTGGAACAATCTTACTGATTGCAGCCTTCATGATGCTATCCTCTGCCCCCATTCCTATCCCCCAGAGAACAATTCCAATTATAATAAAAATGGAATTATCTGTTAAGAATACAAAGCACGCAAAGAATGCACTGCAAATGGTGGCAAACACCATAGCCTTTAGTCCAATCTTGTCAAAAAGCCAACCGAAAAACAGAGCCGCGATGGCATCTACTGCCATTGCCAATGCATATAGAAGACTCAATGATACCTCCGGTAAAGCAGCTGTTTTTGCGGCATGAAGTGTAATCATAGTAAAGTCCGCAAATCCAAAAGCATAAAAACAAATGGCAATCATGTAGATTACAAATGATTTTTCTATTTTAAATTCTGCATTTTCATCCGTTTCCTTTTCAAACATTTCCGGATTCGGATATTTTATCTTTGAAACTATGACTAATATTATTGTAATAAGGGCAGGAATCCCCAAAACCAGAAAACATAATCTATATGTAGAAAAAAGATCATTGGTTCCCTTCACAAAACTGATAACAAACAGAATTACCGGGCCAAGAAAAGCACCCAGCTGATCAAGAAACTCCTGATACGCAAACCCTTTTCCTGTTCCGACTTCACTGGCTGCAAAACTGACCAACGTATTTTTTGCCGGTTTTTTTATTGCTTTACCGACTCGTTCCATAACAACCAATCCACATGCCACCAGCCAGCCGTTTTCAGGTACAAATGCCAGAAGCGGAATCGCAAGAACCTGCATCGTATAGCCGGCAATAATCAGCGTCCAGTATTTCTTCGTCTTATCAGCCACATATCCGGATAGAAGTCTTAACGAATATCCGCATAATTCACCTATTCCGGATACAAAACCGATTGTAGCAGCAGATGCCCCCGTAAGATTCAAATATTCACCGAGAATACTCCTCGCACCTTCATGGGTCATATCTGAAAAAAGGCTTACAATGCCCATCAATGTGATAAATGCTATTGCTCCTGATAACAGCTTTTTGCTTTTCCCTGAATTAGTACCCATAATATTTCCTCCTTTCTGAGTTGATTATCGCTCAAAATCATTTCCTTTCACACCCACGCAACGTAGAAAATGGTGAACTGATTCGGATTCTACGCTTCGTAGATTACAGGTAATTATTATTTTACCCAGGCTGTGGCTTGGATTACATAGTTCGTCAAAATTGTTTGGGTTTCTGTGATATCCTTTTCAATTAACGGACGCATACTGTCCTTGTACTTTGATAAATCAGCACTCTGCAAGGCTGACAATATTCTTGGAATATACTGTGGTTTAGCCATGCCTACCTGTGCAAGAGCCTTAACACACTGTCTGGCGGTAATCGGTTTTTCATCCGTTACATGCGTAAGAAAATCAGATAGAATTAAATCAAAGCGATTTTCCTCATCCCACTGAGCATTTGCTGCAAGAATATTCAACACTCGATTTCTTACCAAAGATTTAGGATGATTAAGTAATGAAGCAAAATTATCAAAATATTCGTACCATCCATCTGTTTCCTGACTTTCGGATACAATTTTATCGGCAATAGCACAAGCATATTTATCATCTTTTGCGGTCAACTTTGCTACGATATTTTCTTTCATTGCTATTTCACCACCAATTCACGATTTCTCCAATTTAAAAAATTGGAAGTTATCTGTTAATAAATTCTATCTTTCTCTAACCAATCGAAATGCTTTTACATTGCTGTAACGCTCTAATCTCCTCAAAACTCCTATTTGCAACCAACTCCTTCGGAAATCCTACTTCTTCTATTAACGGCTGTATCATCCCAAAATTTCCGATGTCGCATGCCGCATGTGCATCGCTTCCAAAGATAACCGGAACTTCGTACTCCATGCACAGTTTTAACATACGGATATCATTTTCCCTGGTTCCCACACGCGGGCCGGAAGGTCTTAAGGAATTATTATTAATTTCCAGAAGGGTATGGGTTTCCTTCGCCGCCTTAACCACCGTTTCATAATCTACCGGAAATCTCCCGTCATCCGGATGACCGATAATATGAACATAAGACTTTTTCATTGCACCCACAAGTGCGCTTGTATTTTCTTCAACATTGCCTGGCTTAATGCATGGCGTATGCAGACTTGCAATCACAATATCCAGTCTCTTTAGCAGATTCTCCGGAAGGTCCACATTGCCCTCATAATCGATAATATTAACCTCGCTTCCAAGAAGCAGTGTCAGATTCTCCCGCTGTCTTTCCACCACCTTAAGATTCTGAAAATAAAACTCATGACAGGTTCCCGGCATTTTCGGTGCGTGTTCCGTAATGCCAAGATGTGTCATTCCTTTTCTTTTCGCTTCATTTACCATTTCATCAATTGTATTATAAGCATGTCCGCTTGCCAGCGTATGCGTATGCAAATCTATTTTATAATCCATGTTCCATTCTCCTTTTCTTCATCCACCTTCTCCCCGAAGGCAAATTTTCTTATGGCAAGCGCCACCCCGTCCTCATCATTACTGCATGTTACATAATCTGCCAAATCCTTAATTTCCGGAAAAGCATTTCCCATTGCGACTCCAATTCCGGCATATTCCAGCATGGTGTCATCATTATATCCGTCTCCCACGGCAAGCAATTCCTCACGCCGGATTCCAATATTTTGAAGAAAGCCTGCAAGTGCACTACCCTTATCCACGCCTCTTGGCATAATTTCAAGCAGTGTGGTTTCAGAACGGCATACGGTTGCCAGTTCCCCGATTTTTTCTTTTACATCAGAGGCAATCGACTGTATATAGTCCGGCTCACCTGCCAGGATAAATTTATTAACCCCATAGTCAATGTGTTTTCTCATGTCATCAACCTGACAAATGGTCAGACGATTCAGCATTGCACCATACCGTACCCCTTCATCCGTAGCATTTTCCGTAAGAAGAATACGGTCTTTATAGGTCATTAGTATTCCCTTGTCATATTGCTTTAAAATATCGCATATCTGCCATTTTTCATCATCCTTAAGATACATGTCATATACAATCTCTTCTGTCCGGCAGTCAATAATCCTGCTTCCGTTAAAGCAAAGGGTATATCCACCCATTTCAAATAAACCTAATTCCTTTGCATGCTCCTCCACCCCTGAATACGGACGTCCCGATGCGATAATAATTTTAATTCCACGCACAAGTGCCTCTTTCACGGCTTTTTTTGTGGCCTCCGTAATCTGTTTTCTGCTATTTAAAATCGTTCCGTCAATATCCAGTGCGATTGCCCTAATCATACAAATCCTCACAATGTTTTAATTCTTCCGGCTCAGCCAAATGTTTTAATGGAAATTTACATTATAGATTATTACACATTTCCGTAAAATTATCAAATATCACACATGTATCGATTTCTGCATACCATATAGGGAAACTATTTGGAGAGTATAACATGAAAAAAAGATTATTCAGACTTCTTCCGGTTCTTCTGGCACTCCTTTCCTTATGTGCCTGCAAGGAAAAGGAAACTACAACAGAAAACGAACTTACCAAAGTAACCTTAAACGAAGTTGCCCATTCCATTTTCTATGCACCTCAGTATGTTGCCATAGAAAACGGATATTTTAAAGAGGAAGGAATCGACCTTACACTTGTTACCGGTTTTGGTGCTGACAAGGTCATGACAGCACTTGTGGCAGACGAAGCACAAATCGGTTTTATGGGCTCCGAAGCTTCCGTATATGTTTATCTGGAGGGTTCCAAGGACTACGCCGTAAATTTTGCACAGCTTACACAGCGTGCCGGTAACTTCCTCGTATCCAGAGAACCAATGGAAGATTTTAAATGGGACGACATTAAGGGAAAGACCGTTCTTGCCGGCCGTGCCGGAGGAATGCCGCAAATGGTATTTGAATATGTTTTAAAGAAAATTAACATTGACCCGCAAAAAGACCTTACCATGGTACAGAACATTGATTTTGGTCTTACTGCCGGAGCCTTTATGGGTGGTCAGGGCGACATGACCATTGAATTTGAACCGCATGCCACATCTTTGGAATTACAGGGTGAAGGTTATGTTGTAGCTTCTCTTGGTGTTGACAGCGGTTATGTACCTTACACGGCTTATTGTGCAAAAAAGAGCTATCTCAATGAAAATCCGGAAATTATCCAGAGCTTTACCAATGCCATCCAGAAAGGTCTTTTATATGTCAACAGTCATTCTTCCGAGGAAATTGCAGCAATTATCGCACCACAATTTCCTGAAATCGATGAAAAAAACATTGCTATAATTGTAGAACGATATAAATCCCAGGATACCTGGAAAAATGATACCGTCTTTACAGAAGACAGTTTTAACCTGTTATGCGACATCTTACAGTCTGCCGGACAGCTTGAAGGAAATGTACCTTACGAAGATATCATCACCACGGAATTTTCCGAAAAAGCAAAATAACTGCATAAACACAAAACTATAAAAAGTCGAGGGTAACTGGATATTTTGTATAGCATCCATTACCCTCGATAAAATCTTAAATTTCCTATATATTATTCAAATCAGCAAAGTATTTTTCCTATGAAAAACAGAATGACAATGTGCGCCGGATAATATATATAAAATAATTTTTTCAGACCTTTTCCGTATTTGCCGTTATACAGAATAAAAAATATAAGAGAAAAAATCATCATCCATTGATAATTGCCCACGAAAGACGGCTCATAGATAAATCTTACATCATAATGAAACATCGCCGCACAATATTTCACAATATCATATAAAATGTCCAGCTTATAATATTGCAAACGAACGGCGATTCTCGCCGGAATACAATAAATATCCATTAGTGCGTACACACAGACAAAAGCAGGATATAGATATTTTATTTTTCCTCTACTGTAATAAAACAATACTCCAAGCAGTATCCATACCATTCCGCCCTCGGAAAACACGATATTGCAGGACACATTATAAACCAGATATTTGCACATAATACTCAGACATTTGTAATTGCTTATATAACCATATCCGGTCTCAAACAGAAAATACGCCATAACAAATGTTATAATCTGCCAAAACAGATACAACCATAGTTTATATGTAACCTTCTTTTTTTGAAGAAGTTCTTCAATAATGACAATAACAATGGCTGCATTTACCAATGTCGTAAAAATACAATTACTGATATAAACATAATTTCCATCTGAAATATAAGCATAGATTACCGTCGCCGCAAATTCAATTACAGCCGTAATCCAAACCATTATGTATAGCCTTAATATGTACTTTCTGAGATTCTTCGTATGATGTATGGCTTCCGCCAGACAAAACATAAATATAGGGGCAGAAATCCGTCCAATCCACCTGAACCACACAGGGATACCGAGAATAAATTCTCCGATATGGTCAATAGTCATGGTAATCAGCGCAATTATTTTAAGTGCCGTGACCGTCATGATTTACCTCTAAGCTACTGTAGCTGTCTCTTCTTTTTTCTCAGTTTTTTTTCAGAAACACCATAATTACTACTTGCAAATATTTCGACACTATTAATAAGTAAGCAACAAACAATAAGTGTCAATACCATAGTAACATTCTTCTGAAATAAAATTTTCTTCATAGTTAATCTCCCTTTCTTTAAACATTAGAATAAAATTTTTAGAAATCGTTATAATAATACTATTTTCTGTGCAACACCATAACCTGCCGACTGCATCAGTCCCATGTTATTAATCACGGAATTGATTACCAGAAACGAAATCTGTACCATGGTATCCTATAATGCAATGGGTACGCCTACATTCAAAATCCGCTTAAGTTCACGTGGATAGATTTTGCACTGCTTTAAGGAAAAAGAAACCGGCAGTTTCTGACGGCACAAAACCAGAACAAAAGTGATAACTGATACCAACTGTGCAAGTACCGTAGCAAGTGCCGCCCCTGCTGCATCCATCCCCCACACTGCCACAAAAAGCAGGTCTCCCATAATCTTAACGGCACAGGCAATCCCAACCCAACGGAACGCAAGATTTGCATTTCCCGCACCACGAAGCACACCGCTGATTACATTGTATGCAATAATAATCAGAATTCCCCCGGAACAAATCCGTACATAGCTCACAGCCTTGTCAAAAGACGCCTCCGGCACCTGCATCACACTCATGATGTTTCCTGCAAAGATTTCCAGAATAATTGTTAAAACCACATCGATGAGCGCAAACATGATAATCGTGGTTCCGACTGCATTTCCGGCTTCCTTCGGCTTTTCTCACCCATATGCTGTCCAATAATTACCGTGGACCCCATTGCCAGACTGGTAATAATAAATGTAATCATCTGCATGAATGCACTGCCCGTACCAACCGCAGAAATACTGGTCGCATCTCCAAACTGTCCTACTACCAGTAAATCTACTGCTCCGTAAGCCGCCTAAAGTACCAATGCTCCAAGCACCGGTATGATAAACCGAATCAGGGAGCCAAAAACCGGTCCCTCCAGAAATGTATTTTCTTTTCTACTGTTCATTGATTATTTGTCCTTTCTTCTCGGCATTGTATTCCATAACTCTTCCATTGTCAACTGCTTATCAATAAATATTTCAATGCTTTTGCATGCATTAAAAAAGATGGGGATTTATTTCTCCATCTTCTTTGTCAATAGAATTCCCGCCACAATTGCCGTAAACGGTGCAACTGTTACCAATCCGAAGCTTCCTACTATTGTCTGCAAAATTTCTGCCGAAACATATTTATAATTTAAAATATTTATAATTGGTGTTCCCTGTGCCATAAATGTCATGAGAAGCGCCAGATATCCGCCTGAATATGCCAGAAGAAGCGTTGTTGTCATGGTACCCATTGCTGCCCTTCCTATGTTAAACCCAGATTTTATGGCTTCAATCGGTCTGATATCCGGCTTTTTCTGTACTACCTCATAAACCGCCGATGTGATGTCCACCGACAAATCCATCATTGCTCCGGATGCCCCTATAAAAATACTGCTCATGAAAATCTGTGTCAGATTCAATGAGGAATATCCACAATAAAGCAATGTTTCCGAGTACGACATCACTGCACCGTGAATCTGAAAATAATCCGTAAAGCAGATTCCGAGAATACAGGTTGTGATGGTTCCCAGAAGTGAACCAAGGGATGCCACAAGACTTCTTTTATCAAACCCGTACACAAACACGATTATTACAAGTGTCAGCACTGCCACAATAAAAAGAGACACCCAGATTGGATTGATCCCGTTAAGACAGCATGGGACAAGGATTTTCCATATGGAAAGAACCGTGATTGCAAAAGATAAAATGGCATACAGTCCTGTCCTTCCCGCAAATGCCACCAGAAAAATCACAAATACGGCTGCCAGTATCATTTCCTTGTTTATCCGGTACACATCCACCATGTTCGTGGAAAGTATTTCTCCATTTTTATGGCTTACCAGCACCAGTGCCTTATCGCCCACCTTAAATATTTTATCGCTCTCCAGGGAACCGCTGAGAAGATTATATCCTTCCGTGATTTCTCCCTTAAATTTTCCCGAAAGAATCTTAAGGGTACAGCTCTGCTCCCCAGACTTAATCAGTCCGCTGGAAATGATGGCTGAATCATCCACAGCGATGACTTTTGCCATGCATTTTTCCGATTCCTTATAAATGGCAGCATCCTCATACCCGGTGGGTATGAGGAGCAGAAGGAATATTATGAACAGTCCCAGAAAGAGACTGGCATTACGCTTTATGAAATCGGTCAATTACTTAACACCTGTAAGTGCTGCCATGTTATTATAGATATCTGTGTTATCGTAATAACCTTCGAATAATTCAGCACCGTTACCTACTGCAAATACCGGAACCGGAAGTCCTGTATGGGAATAGGATGTAAAAGCAATACCGGATTTATTATTTAATATATGTGTAATGGTTACGGAGAATGGCTCGTATGTTCCATATAATACATATTCTTCCTGAGTCATCTTATCCTGTGATGAAGTACCCACATTTAATGTTCTTTCGTATGCGGACTTTAACTTCTCCACTTCATAATCTGTAAGAACCATAGTGGAATCCTTTGTTGCATCAGCATCACCCGGAAGCATGAGACCGAATAATTCCTTAACATCCTTCATGGCTGTTTCGAAATCTGTCTTGTTTTCCTTGTACCCTGCCACATAATCTGAATCAAACTTTGCATAAGAAATATTCTGATTTTCCAGATTGGTAAGGAAGGTATCATAATTGGTTCCGGCGAAACCAATGGTCAGACCACCTGTTTCATGATCGCCTGTTACAAGAATCAGTGTTTCTTCCGGATGCTTATTATAAAAATCAACTGCCACTGAAACTGCATCACTTAATGCAAGAGTATCCGTAATTGATGCTCCGGCATCATTGGCATGACATGCCCAGTCAATCTTGCCGCCTTCAACCATCATGAAGAAGCCGTCTTCTTCACCAAGTACTTCAATTCCCTTGGATACATAATCTGCAAGCTGCCACTCACCATCAACCGTATCCATGTCATAAGACATTGCATCACTGTCTGCAAGTGTCTCATCAATGATAATCATCTTGTCATCTGCTGCCTTTACAGCTTCATCCCTGGTAAAATATACGCCATAGCCTGCTTTCTTTGCAAGTTCATATAAGTCTTCCTTATCCTTTTCCTTGCCAATCTTCTGCTTTAAGCCACCGCCCGCAAAATATTCAAAATCACTTTCTATCAGTTCCAGACCGATTTCATAATAGCTGTTTCTGGAAGCCTGATGTGCATAAAACGCAGCCGGTGTGGCATGATTTAAGTTTACCGTGGAAATTACGCCGATTTTATATCCAAGCTGTGCCTTTAACTTTTCTGCAATGGTTTCATATTCCTTTGTCATGGTCTCATCCATGTTGATAGTACCGCTGTAAGTCTTATATCCTGTGGAAATGGATGTTGCTGTGGAAGCGGAATCCGGACAGAATGAAGAGCTGTCATAAGTCTGTGCAGAACCTGCTACCGGAAACTCCATAAAGGAGAGGTTTGACTTTGACTGCACAATGTCATCATTATTTGTATCAGCCAATGCACTCAGATAATAGTTTGCTGACTGAATCTGCGGATAACTCATTCCGTCTCCGATAAATAAGAAAATGTACTTTGGAACGGAAGTTTCCTTAGTATCCGTCACGTCATTTGTTGTTGCAGCATCTGTGGCTGTTGCTGTTGTTGCTGTCGTTGTTTCTGCATTTGCCGAGCTGCTGCATCCTGTCAGCATCATGGATGCCGTCATTGCTGTTACTGCTGCTAACGCAGTAAACTTCTTAAGATTTTTTCTCATAAATCCTCCTTAATATATGTAACAAAAACTAGTTTCGTGCCATTGCACATATATTGTTATAAGATTCATAAGTAAAATTTATAATCTTTTTTCGGTAAACAATTTGTAAAGATTACACATAGGAATCCGGGGTCGCTTTACAGATTTCCATAACCTTCCTCATTCCCTCAAAAACAAACTTGTCCTTGTGCTTAACCAGATGAATCATTCGTTTAACCGGCGTTTCCCGTAACGGCAGAACCACAATTTCTCCAGCTCTGTATTCCTTTTGTACCATTCTTTTCGGGAGCATGGCAATCCCACGCCCACAGATGACGGCATTCTTGATTGCCTCCGTGTTGGTACAGGTAAAACACCGGTTAAAATGGATATTCTTTTCCTCAAATAACAGTTCCAGCTGATTTCGTTCAATACTTCCGCTTTCTCTTGAAATCAGATTTTCTCCATCCAGATCATAAAGATCAAGTTCTTTTTTTTCGGAAAGAGGATACTTTTTTCCACAGACCACAACCAGTTCATCCTCCCACAGAGGGGTCAGCTCCAGATCCCTGTTTTCAATCACACCTTCCACAATTCCCATATCTGCTTCATTGGCAAGAAGCTTCTTTTCTATGGAAGAAGAATTATCAACGATCACAAAAATCTTAAGCTCCGGCATTTTTGCTTCCGCCTCATCCAGAATCCGGTTAATCATACATGTTCCCACCGAAACACTGCATCCAATCCGCAAAATGGCATGCTCGCCTGCATCCTTCATCTCCAGTTCCATTTTTTCAAAAGAATCCAGAATATGACGAGCATAAGGCAGGAGTTTTTTTCCTGCCTCTGTAATATATAATTTCTGGGACATCCGTTCAAACAGCCGGACCCCATAATATTTTTCCAGTTCTGCCACAGCCTGGCTTACCGTTGGCTGTGAAACATATAGCTTCTGTGCTGCAGCACTCATTCTGTTACATTCATAAACCGTAAGAAAAATTTTCAAATGCCGTATGGTCATACTTTCTCCTCCTGTTCTGTCATTCCTCTTCCATTCCAAAAATTATGCAGCCGCACCAAGTATTACATAAATCAATGTTCCCACAACACCGCTTCCCAGAATAATAGAAATGGCACTCGCCTTGTATTTTCTTAAAATGAACAATGCTGCCAGAAAAATCACAAGCTCCACAATTCTCAGATTGCTAAGTGTCGCCGAAAAAATATCGCTCTGAAACAATCCCAGCATCAGAATGGATGCGCCTGCTGAACCAATCAGTGCCACAACCGCAGGACGTAAGGAGCCAAGCACTACCTGAACTCCACTAACCGTACGGTATTTGTAATAAAAATGCGCCAGTGTCAGACAGATACAAAAGGATGGAATGATACATCCGATGGAGCAGATTAATACTCCCGGAATTCCCGCAAGACGCATTCCAACAAAGGTTGCGGAATTAATGGAAATCGGTCCCGGTGTCATCTCCGCCACAGTAATCAGATCCGAAAATTCCTCCATGGTCATAAGACCATATATGTTTACAATCTGTTCCTGAATCAGTGGTATTGCCGCATATCCGCCGCCCACGCTGAATAATCCAACCTGTATGAAAGCAAAAAATAATTTTAAAAGTAACATTTTCTAAACCGCCTTTCTCTTTTTCTGCATGGTAATAAATAAATCCAAAAGTCCGATTCCAAGGCAGACAAAAATAATAATCATCGCACTTACTCCAAGAAGATACGTTGCAATAAATGCTACTATCATCATTACAATATACAGAACTCTTTTTGTCTTTAACACATTGGATGCCAGATTGATAACCACATCAAAAATGACTGCTGCCACACCCGCTCTCATTACCTGAAGTGCAATGGCAATATATGTGTTTGTCCGGAACTGTTCATAAAAAAGAGAGATAATTGAAATAATAATCATCGGTGGAAGAATGGTTCCAAGAATTGCTGTAAGCGACCCAACAACCCCGGCCATCCGGTATCCGATAATAACCGATGCATTTACCGGAAGCGGTCCCGGTGAAGACTGGGTAATTGCTGTAACATCCAGCATTTCATCCTCTTCAAGCCACTGTAATTCCTCCACGAATTTTTTCTTCATCAACGATACAATTACAAACCCGCCGCCAAACGTACAGGCACTCAGCATGAACATGGACTTAAATAGTGTCCACAGCTTTGAATAATCCTTTTTCATCATAAATCCTGCTTTCTCTTTTATTTTTTCTCATAAGGTACTGATATTTTCCCCCGATTGCTTTCTTCCTATTAGTTATAACATTCTTATAGTTATTTGTAAAATAGATATGTTTTATTTATCTTATAGTATTTTAACTATATACAAAATAAAGTATCCCTATGCCAATTTTTGTCCAAATCATTTCTTGATATACTAATATTGGCATAGGGAAATCCATTTCTGCCAATCCCTATGCCAATCTCATTCTATGAAATCTTACACTGTTTACGGCAAGGAAGCCTCCCAAATCGTTACTCCATGCCATTCAATCTTTTCAATATTTTCCGGTGCCACAACACTCGGGAACGTATACCGGTATTGAGCCCATCCGGTGTTGGAATTTCCTCCGCCGCCACCGGATTTTAATGTAATTGTGGTTCCATCCTTAAGCGTACATACCGGATTATATGGTGCACCAAATCCAAACTGCATAAAATCATGGTCTTCTTTTGTCATGCCGGTTAAGATTAGTTCCAATGCATCGAATTTAATATGAATAATGGTAATAGGAATTGTCTTATTATCTACTGCCGGAACTAAAACCTCATAGAATTCATCGATTTTTACTACTTCTGCCTCCAGTAAAAATGCTGTACTCCACGTTCCTTCTGCCAGCATGGTCTGTTCTACTCCCACCTGCTTTTTTAATACTAATCTTTCAAGATGCTCCCATGTTGTATTTATCGGATTGTATGCACCATGGGTAATGTCATTATATGCGGCATCTATCGTTGCAGCATATTTCACCTGAATCCTTCCGTCTTCAAGCTCTTCCGTTTTATACTGTGCCCACAGACCGGTAATCATATTCTGCAATACAAGTTTCTTCATGTCTTCCTTCGACGCCTCATCACATACTATCGTCATGAAAAAGTAATCGGAAGCATCATAAAATCCTTCTTCTTTGGTAAATCCGAAATCCTCTATATAACATTCCGGATATTTTTCCGAAAAATAAATCTTATCTTCTCCCGGTGTTTTTCCCTTCAATAAATCTGCCACTGTCATCTGCGCACTGATATCCTCAAAATCCTGATAATTTATAATTGGATTCTCCAGTGCAAATTCAATTTCCTTTCCTTCCAGATTCACATCATAATTACTATATTGGATTTCGAAGGTAATAGCGCTTAAATCATCTTCCACTGAAACCGGAACCGCCATGCAGGCCACACCGCTCATTGTTTGATTTGTTTCTTTACCACTATTTCCATTAACAGCTCCCACAACCAAGGTCGTGTCATCCTCACCATATCTTCGTTCCGCCAGGAATTTTTTCGTTTCTCCATCCATTGTTACCGATATGGTGCTGATTTTTGCACCTGTGGTAATCGGAACATGGTTTTCATCTTCCGTAAGAATTGGTGAACCATCCTTTGATTTGATGGTTGCACTCACATAAAGCTCATGACCATTTGTGGCATATTTTCCCCATTCCACCACAAGATTATCTGCATTGGTCATTGCATTTTCCGATTTCTTTGAATCCTCCACATTGTATACCGGTGCATCACTCTCTGCCTGATTCAGATGGCTCTCATACTTTTCAAATTGCACGTGCTGATGCAGTCTCTGGAAATATTCATATCCGAATACGCTCCCCACCGAAACTACCGCAAGTGCAGCTGCAATGGCTGCCACCTTTACAACACTTTTCAGACTCTTGTTTTTCTTAGTTCCCCTTCTTACCGATTCCGTTTCTTCAAATATATCCATCCCTGCACAGTTTAAAATCTCTTTTAACTTTTCCTCTTCTGCCACCATCCCGGATAGTTCCCCGTCTAACCTCTTTTTAATATCCTGCCGATTCTTCCAGTTTTCCATCAAACACCACTCCTCTCAAATCATTCTTTAAAATCTCCCTTGCCTTCTTTAACCGGAATTCTACTGTTGTCCTTGGAATATTAATAATCTGTGCAATCTCCTTTGTTGACAATTCCTGATAATAAAAAAGTACTACTACTTCCCGGTATTTGTCCTCAATCCTCCCTATGGCACGGGAAAGTACCATCCTGTCCTCTGCCATGGAATATGCAGACTTTTCCCTGCTTCCAGGTTTTTCCTCAAGTTGTGCCTCAAACTCCTCATCTGTCATAAATAGCGGATGCTTCGTCTTAAGCTCTTCCAGAAAATCCTTGCAGCAATTAATTGCAATCCTCGTAATCCATGTCTTAACTTCACTTTCCCCATGAAATTTTCCATAATTCCGGAACACCTTCACAAACGTTTCCTGCATCGCGTCCTCTGCCAGCTGATAATCTCCCAGATACAGATAACACATCCGCAGGATTCCTGTAGCATACTCCCGATACAGTCCGGCAATTATCTCTTCATAATTTAATCCATCCTTCCTGTCCATTTCCATGAATTCCAACACCCTCTCTCCTCCAAATCTCTCTTGTAAAACGTCTTACACCTATTAGACTGGAATCCCTTTGTCTCTCGGAGTAAAAAAAAATAAAAACCCCTTACCATGATATGTTTATCAATCGACCATATCACAATAAGGGGCACTGCCTTTTAAACACCGCTTATTCTGTTACAACCTTCTTAAATGCCTTCTTACCCTTCTTAAACACAAGACCTTCTCCAAAATCCGCTGCCGTATACGTCTTTCTAAAATCCGTCACTTTTTCTCCATCCACGGACACACCGCCCTGTTCCACGGCTCTTCTTCCCTCGGAGCGTGTCGGAACAAGCTCTGCCTTTACAAGCACAGAAATAATATCAATCACACCGTCTGTAAAATCAGAAGCTTCAAGCACTGCTTTCGGCATGTTCTCTGCGTTACCGCTTCCGAATACTGCCCTTGCCGCTTCCTGTGACTTAGCTGCTTCTTCTTCCCCGTGAACCAGTTTTGTCAGTTCAAATGCCAGTATTTCCTTTGCCGTATTCAACTGGCTTCCTTCCCAGCCTTCCATCTTCTCGATTTCCTCTAACGGAAGGAACGTAAGCATCTTTAAGCACTTAATAACATCCGCATCATCCACGTTTCTCCAGTACTGGTAAAAATCATATGGAGAAGTCTTCTTCGGATCCAGCCATACCGCTCCGGACTGTGTCTTACCCATCTTCTTTCCTTCGGAATTAAGAAGAAGATTAATCGTCATTGCATAAGCATCCTTACCCAGCTTACGACGGATTAACTCCGTACCGCCCAGCATGTTGCTCCACTGGTCATCACCGCCAAACTGCATGTTACATCCGTATTTCTGGAACAATGCATAGAAATCATAGCTCTGCATAATCATGTAGTTAAATTCCAGAAAACTTAATCCCCTCTCCATTCTCTGCTTATAGCATTCTGCAGTCAGCATCCTGTGGGGGCTGGGGGGGGGTCCGACCTCTCTTAAAACTT
>CAMEUH010000012.1 GCA_945938055.1 uncultured Eubacteriaceae bacterium
TTTCTCAATACTGGTCGCAAGCCGGTAAGCTGAGCTGTCAATCGTGGAAAGCTCAATGGTAAGCGCTATTACCTTTTCAAAATGCATTCTCGCAACATCCAGGGAAGGACGTACATTATGAAAAGAATAAGCAGGAAGAAATTCCGAAGATGATTCCACCAGGGGAATCTCAGTTCCCATAATACTTCTGGTCTTTACCCGGATACTATCCTCAATGGGAATCGTGCGGGCGATTTCCTGTACAAAACTGATACCATTCTCAATATTTGCCTGCTGAAGAGCTTCATAGGCAGCAGAAAAGGTAGTGTCAATTTCACGCTGGATGGAAGATGCCTTATCAATTAAATCCATTAACTCACGAATGAGAATATTCCGCTTCTTATCCATTAATTCATAGCCCTGGTTGGCAAGGGCTAGAGAATTTTTCGCCAGTATTAAGTTACCTTTGGTAGGAAAAGTATTTGGATTCATAATATGCCTCCGGGATTTCCTGCCGTTATTTTAATTTTCCACGACAGGATAGTATTTGTCAAGTATCTTAGTATTGATTCGGTCAAGTTCTGAGCGGGGAATCAGTTTTAACAGTTCCCAGCCAAGGTCCAGGGTTTCCTGGATGGTACGGTTTTCGTTAAAGCCCTGTCCTACAAATTTTTCTTCAAAGGCCTTGCCAAATTCCCGATATTTCCTATCCAGAGGAGAAAGTTCATCCTCTCCGATAACGGAAGCCAGGGCACGTGCTTCGCCAACCTTGGCATAGGAAGAAAACAGCTGGTTAGCCACATCCTGATGGTCTTCCCGGGTGAAGCCTTCACCGATGCCGTCCTTCATAAGACGGGAAAGCGAAGGAAGAACGTTAATCGGTGGATAAATTCCCTTGCCGTTTAAGCTACGGTCCAAAACAATCTGTCCTTCCGTAATGTAACCGGTAAGGTCAGGGATAGGATGGGTAATATCATCATTCGGCATGGTGAGAATCGGAATCTGTGTCACGGAGCCTGTGGAGCCGTTTACGATTCCGGCACGTTCATATATGGTTGCAAGTTCACTGTACAGATATCCCGGATAGCCTTTACGGGATGGGATTTCTCCCTTGGAGGAAGAAACTTCCCGCATTGCTTCGGCAAAGGAAGTCATGTCAGTCAGAATAACAAGAATGTGCATTCCTTTTTCAAAGGCAAGATATTCTGCTGCCGTAAGCGCAACCTTTGGTGTAATCAGACGTTCTACAACCGGGTCATTTGCAAGGTTTAAAAACATGCACACGTGGGAGGAAACACCGCTTTCTTCAAAGGTCTTTTTAAAATATTCCGCAACATCATATTTAACACCCATGGCAGCAAACACAACGGCGAATTCATCATCAGAATTCTCGCCGAGTGAAGCCTGCCGGACGATTTGTGCAGCCAGCTGGTCGTGTGGAAGACCGTTTCCGGAAAAAATAGGAAGCTTTTGGCCGCGAATCAGTGTAGTGAGTCCGTCAATGGCAGAAATTCCCGTACGGATATAATTACGCGGATATTCCCGGGAAACCGGATTCAGAGGCTTGCCGTTTACATTTCTTCTGGTTTCGGCAATCACCGGACCAAGATTATCAATTGGTTCTCCGATTCCATTAAAGGTTCTGCCAAGAAGACCTTCTGAAAGACCGATTTCCATGGGATGTCCCGTAAGGCGTGTATGGCAGTTGGTTAAGGACATGTTATCCGTGCTTTCAAATACCTGAATGACCGCCTTGTCCTTATACATTTCCACAATTCGTCCGATTTTCTTTTCTTTATGATCCACCGTAATCTCAACGATTTCATCGTATGCTCCATCCTTAATGCCCTCGATGGCAATAAGGGGACCATTGATTTCGCTAAGACCCATATATTCTATTGACATGGCATCCTCCTTAATTTCTGGCAATTACGCCATCATAAAAATCATCAATTGCCTTGAAATAGTCTCCCATCATGTTCAGACGGTTATTTGGCACGTCATATTTTATGGAAATGACTTTCTCAAAAATATCATCTTCTTTCAAAACAGAAACCGGCATTCCCATGTTAATCAGTTCACGGGAGCGTTTGTAAAGATAGAGGATGACTTCCATCATTTTCAACTGTTTTTCCAATGGCACGCAGGTATCTTCCGGATGGAATGCATTTTGTTGAAGAAAACCAAGGCGAATGACTCTTGCAATTTCGAGCACAAGCTTCTGGTCATCCGGAAGGACATCGCTTCCGATTAATTTTACAATTTCCATCAGACTGCTTTCCTGATTTAAGAGAGCAACAATCTGATTACGGCATTCCATGAAATTCGGGCCCACATGGGAATTATACCATGGAGAAAGGTCATTTAAATATTCGCTGTAACTGGTCAGCCAGTGAATGGCAGGGAAATGTCTTGCATAGGCAAGGGATTTATCCAGTCCCCAGAAACAACGTACAAATCGTTTTGTATTTTGTGTAACCGGTTCTGAAAAGTCTCCACCTTGTGGAGAAACTGCGCCGATAATGGATACGGAACCATTGGTACCGTTTAAGTTCTCTGCCATTCCCGCTCTTTCATAGAACGCAGAAAGTCTGGAGGCAAGGTAAGCAGGGAAACCTTCTTCGGCAGGCATTTCCTCAAGACGGCCGGAAAGTTCACGGAGTGCTTCAGCCCATCGGGATGTGGAATCTGCCATGATGGCAACGTCATAACCCATGTCGCGGTAATATTCAGCAAGGGTAATTCCGGTATAAATACTTGCTTCTCTTGCTGCCACCGGCATGTTGGATGTATTGGCAATCAGAACGGTACGGTCCATGAGAGGATTTCCGGATTTTGGATCAACCAGCTTGGAAAAATCTTCAAGAACCTGTGTCATTTCATTTCCACGCTCGCCACAGCCGATATATACGATAATATCGGCATCGGACCATTTTGCAATCTGATGCTGTGTCATGGTCTTTCCGGTTCCGAAGCCGCCGGGTACAGCGGCTGTTCCGCCTTTGGCGATTGGAAACAAGGTATCAAGAATACGCTGTCCGGTAATTAAAGGTGCATTTGCCGGAAAACGGTTTTTGATAGGACGAGGTATACGAATCGGCCATTTCTGCATCATGGTTAGATTCCGTGTACTTCCGTCACGTAGCCTTAACACGGCAAGGGTCAGTGTAATATTGTATTCTCCGTCTTCTACAACGGATTCTATGGTACCTTCCAGATCCGGAGGTATCATGACTTTATGGGTAATGGCACGTGTTTCGGGAACTTCAGCAATGATGGAACCACCCTCCACATAAGTCCCCGGAGAAATAATCATGTGCACCTGCCAGTTTTTTTCCATGTCAAGGGAATCTACATTTACGCCGCGATTAATGTATGCTCCGGAATTCTTTGCAATTTCTGCAAGCGGACGTTCGATACCGTCAAATATGTTTGTAAGAATTCCGGGAGCCAGGGTTACACAAATGGCATCATGAGTGGAAATTACTTCTTCTCCGGGCTTTAGTCCGGTTGTTTCCTCAAAGACCTGGATGGTAGTCATGTCTTTGGAAAGCGCAATCACCTCGCCGACAAGGTGTTCTTTGCCCACATATACCATTTCTGCCATTTTAAATTCGGTAGGCCCTTTAATGTATACAACAGGCCCATTAATTCCATAGATTACTTCTGAATTATTCATGCAGACCGCCTCCATTAAATGTATAATCCTCCAGAATTTCATTGAACTTCGTGTCAAAGGAATGGTCAATGAGAATATTTTTCTCGTTTATGACAGCTCTGGTTCCGCCGCCAAAAGAGTAATCGCTTGTAACAATCCTGCAATCAAATTTTGCTGTCAAATCAGAAAGCAGGTTCTCATCTGCCGGATCCAGATAAATTGTAACCAGGTCCTCTCCGGCAAATTCCAGGGCATTTTTGATATGTTTTTCGATTAAAAGATGGTATTCTTCGGTATGGCGGAAGGTATCCAGAAGTTGTTTTACTTCGGCAAAAATAGCATTTTTTAATTCATCATGTTTATCGCGCAATTCTTTCCTGACCTGAATGAGACTTGTTGACAAATCGTGGTTCATTTCCCGGCGGATACGGGTTTCCTCTATCTTTAGCCGGTCAGAAGCCAGCAAATCAATGTTTGCCTTAAAATCTTCAAAGTCCTTTTCCAGGTTTTCCCGATATTCTTCAATAGCAGCTTCGCTTTGCTTGCGGGCATCACTGACAGAAGAATCAAAGAAATGGCTTAATTTTTCTTCAACAGTCACAATATCCTCCATTCTGCCATCCGTATCAGGAATGGCTGTAAGTTAAGGCTATAATTTAAGACCGATTGCTTCATTTACATATGCGGTAATGAAATCAGGCCGTCTTCCCGTACCATGCCGGTCGGGAATCTCAACAACAAGGGGGAGCTTCCGGTTTAATTTAACATCATCGATTACCTCGGGGAATTCCCGGCTGAGTTTTTCCGTAATCAGTAAAATTCCCAGTTCCTTATCAGCCAGAATCTCAGTAAGTTTTTCCCGGAGCACCTCTTTTTCATGAACAACAATGCCATCCACTCCGGCAAGTCTCATGCCGGTATAGGTGTCTAAGTTGTCACTGATGAGAAACATTTTCATTAAAGCTTACCTAAAATGGAGAAGGAAATAATCAATCCGTAAAGGGCGATACCTTCTGCAAGACCAACGAAGATTAAAGACTTACCGAGGATGCTTGAATCTTCACTAATGGCACCGAGCGCTGCAGAAGCTGCAGAAGCAACGGCAATACCACCACCGATACAGGAAAGTCCGGTAACAATGCCTGCTGCAATGTAACCCAGACCTGTTGCAAGACCGGCTCCGGAGGCAGCCGCGGTTTCCTCTGCGGCATAGACAGAGTAACAGAGTGCCGAAGAAAAAGAAACAGTTCACGGCAAGACTGGTTTTGTATCTTCCACGGGTCTTTTCTCCAATGAGATAGTATCCGAAAGGAAGAATGATACTTAAAAGAAGAGTAACTGCTAATAAAATTCGAACTGTCATGATAATGACCTCCTTATGGTAAATAATTTATTATTTTGATACTTTATAAGGGACAAATTCACGTCCGCTTCCTTTATAAAAACGGCTGAACATTTCGTAGTATTCCAGACGAAGAACCTGAATACCCACAATTAATCCTTCCATGCCGCAGACAAAAATATTACCTAAAACGACAACCAGCAGATTTGGAGAACCGCTTTCTGCACCGGCAAGCATGAGAACTACTTCCATCATGGCTGCATGGCTTATGGCAAATGCGCCCACACGCACGAAGGAAAGAGTATTGGAAAAGTAGCTTAAAAGTACTTCAAACATTTCAAAGAAGGTCTGTACCACAAACATTCCTTTTCCACCTTCAATCAGTTTTGACTTTTTCTCAACCAGAGCAGTAAGAGGTTCCTTTAATGCCACCAAAAGCAGTGGAATACCAAACATGATGGCCAGTACAATTCCTGCAGGAAGCTTTCTGCCACTCATGAACAGGAAAATGACAAGTACCAGGCTGGCATAGAAAACAAAGCCTGCAATACCATTGGTATCAAAGAAAATCCCTTCGATGTTCTTCTGCTTAATGGCATTGATAATCTGTAAAACCATGCTCAGCAGAATCAGAAACATGCCAAACGCGATGGCAACAACGAATACGGTATTCATTTTTCCGATAAATGGCAGGGTCGTCATCTGTACTGCCGGATGCAGCCATTTTGCTTCAATAATGTTTTCAAAGCCAAATATGCTTCCGTACATGAATCCGAAAAACGTGGAGAACACTCCTGCACAGGAAATAATGGCTGCAAGGTTCATTTTCTTAAAATGGTAGAGAAGGAAACCGCCAATGGCAAGGCAAAGTCCCTGACCTACATCACCGAACATGGCACCAAAAATAAAAGAATAGGTTAAAGCCACAAATAAGGTTGGGTCCAGTTCATTATAAGCCGGAAGGCCATACATCCGGATATACATTTCAAAAGGCTTTAGAATTCCAGGGTTCTTTAAACGTGTCGGAGGCATGCTGGTGGTATTCTCACTTGTCATGGGATCTTCCACATAGCAGTAAACGTCCGGTTCACATTCCATTTCCTTATCCAGCTTGTCAGCATCTTCGGAGGCAATCCATCCGCACAGGATGAAATAATCCCGATTGGTATGCTCGTGGGAAGTGATGGCAGCAAGCTTACGAATGTCAAAATTATTGCTTAAACGGGCAAGCTGTCGTTTTGCCTGGGAAAGTTCTGACTTCATGGAATTTAAACTGCTGCTGAATTCCTCATTCAAACGCTGGGAATGCTTTTTAATCTCACTGATCTGGGTCTGTAAATATTCGAGAGCCTCATATGGAGTACCATCATATTCATGTGGAATAAAGGTTTTTTCAAAATGCAGTGAAGAGAAAATAGCTTCCATCATAGGAGCCTTTGTTTTTGGGGTAAAATATACACCCCATACAAAACCATCCTGTTCCATACATTTTACAAACATGACATCCAGTTCGTCATACATGAATTTTACAAATTTTTCATATTGGTTTAACGGCAGTTTTCCAAAGGAAAATTTGATAAATTTAAAATCCAGGATAGCATTAATGTTATATTCCAGACTTCGAAAAGGATAAATCTTTTCGGCACGCTCGGTTAGCTCCTGAAGTTTTTCTGTCAGACGGTTGTTTTGTGCCTCGATTTCCTGGTATTTCTTGTCGGCAGTATCCAAAAGCTTCAGAATGGTTTCAAAATCCAAATCTTCTTTGATGGAATCATCGCTATCCAGGTCCATGAACTTTTCATAATTTAACAGCCGGTTATATGGTTCCTTATAAGGATTGGTGCTGATAAATGGACGGAGCTTCTGAACATCTTTTAATTCCGATAGTGCATTTTCCAGCTGAATCTCATATTTGGAGAGATATTGATCGGTTACTCTGTCAATATCGTCTCTGGGACCTGTAACGGTTAGAAATTTCATGCTGACTATCATTGCAGAATACCTCCCTTAATATATTCTAAAATTTTTCTCTGACCGAGACCGTAACGGATACATTCCAGTGCACGTGTCAGCCGGTCACGTTCGGATTCCTTCTGAATAAGATAGGAATAAATTGTGGCGATGGAGTAAGGATAATTCCTGGAACTCTTCCGGCTGTAAGCCTCAATGAGAGAATACAATGCATTATTTAAGTCATCGGCATTTTTTATTTTATAACGGCGCCCGTAAAAGGTGTCTGAAAGAAGCCGGTTAAATTCATCCGCATCGGATGCATGAATCAGTCCTGTAAGTTCTGCAGGTTTTAACTTAAAATTGCAAGGAATCAGAATGGTTAATACTTGTGCAGGACTCATGTTAAAATAAAATTTTCCACGGTATAGCCAGGAAAGATTTAACAAATCAATCCGCATGCCATAGTTTTCCGTAAGAATCCGGGCATCCGGACCGTGGCTTTTTCTGGTAAGAATTCTCCAGGAAAGCTTATAATAATATAATCCAAGGGAAAGCTCATAATCAAAGAGCTTACTGTTGGGGCGTTTTAAAGTTTGATTTAATATTTCGTAATATTCACTTCCCTTTGTTATTTCAACCAGTTCGCTGATGGAAGAAGAGGAAGAAAGACGGGGAACATCAAGTTTGGAATGCGTGTAAAAAAAATCATCCACGGAAGGGGAAAAAATACCATCGTTATCCGGCGCAAGAACATTGCGCAGACATTTTTTTAACACGTCAATTTCAAATGTTTTAAAATACAGATTCAGGTAGTAGCGCTGGGTATTGTCTGCAAACCGGTATATTTTCTTAAAATCGTCATACACTCCGTTTGCAAGAAGGCGCTCTACTTCACCTCTGTGCAAGGCAGCGGTATCAGCCTGAAGAAATTCGGTACGGTAAGAGGTATGTTCCTTTAAATAAGTAACAAATTCTGATACAGAAGTCAGACAGGCAATTTCCTCATACATTTCCGGGGAAATCAGATTCCCTTCCAATGCCCGGATTTTGGTGGTAATGCCGCTGTAGGAAACATTATTATGCATGGCTATACCTCTGTAATCTGATGAAATATTTCTTTTGCCATCCGGGAATGATTCTCGTCAAAAGTTTTCTGAAGCTGTTCAATGGAAGCGAAAGTCTCTTCCCGGGTTTCATTATATTCTTCATCAAGCTGTTTCTTTAAAAGGAGACCAAGTTCTTCGATTTTTTTATCCGTGGTATGGGTAACTTCTTTTTCGTAGGCTGCTTTTTTTGAATCATATTGGGCTTTCAGAGCCTTTTTCTCATTGGAAGTCGTTTCCATGATACGCTGGGCACGTTCTTCAATGGAATATAAAGTTTTAATGACTTTGTCCATTTGAGCACCTCTTTTTATTTTAATATGGAAGTAATGTTTTTTATTATTCACAATATTGAGTTATATCACTTCTGATGCATTTTTTCCAGTAGTAAAATTGACAGAAATGGAGAAATATGATATTTAATTTTAGTAATACATGATAAGTGAAAGGATAGAAAATGAGACTTAGAAACGTGAAGGGCGCAAGAGATGTCATGCAGGAAAGTGAGTATGTTTTTGCTGACCCGGAAAACATGGCAGGGACGTGGAACGATATATTTGGAAATGACCATGCGATTCAGATTGAAATTGGAATGGGAAAGGGAAAATTCATCACTACCCTTGCAGAAAGAAATCCCCAGATTAATTATATTGGAATTGAGAAGTATTCCAGCGTTCTGGTAAGAGCGGTAGAGAAACAGAATGAGTTGAAGCTTCCAAATCTAAAGTTTATCCGCATGGATGCGGAAAAAATTACGGATATTTTCGGAAAAGGAGAAGTTGACCAGATTTTTCTGAATTTCTCAGACCCGTGGCCAAAGGATCGTCATGCGAAAAGACGTCTGACATCTAAGGAATATTTTGCAAGATATGATGTCATTTTAAAGAAAGATGGAGAAGTGCATTTTAAGACAGACAACAGGGATTTGTTTGACTTCTCCCTGGAAGAAGTGGAAAATGCGGGATGGAAGCTGAAAGCCCATACCTTTGACCTGCATCATGATGCGGTCCTGAATGAGGGTAACATCATGACAGAATATGAAACCAGGTTCTCAGAAGAAGGAAAACCGATTAATAAGCTGATTGCATATCGTTAAAAAAGCGCGGACTCCCAATGGCATGATGCCAGAGTTAAAACATAACTTCTATTATTATATCTGAATTCCCAGTCTGATGCATTTTTTGAAGTAATAATTCTCCGATTCGATTTGCACAAAAAGGCACTTTTTTACCTCAAAAGGAGCATTTTATCAGAAAAAGCGTTCTGATAAAATTAAAAAAACTATATGTATTAAAATGAGTGCATAAGACAGATAGGTGAGGATATTAGATGAAAAAACGCTTTGGAAAACAAATTCTATGTTATTTGTTAAGTTTAACACTTTTTATGTCTGCGTTGCAGGTTCCTACGATGGCAGCAGAGGTTTCTTCTAATAATGAAACAGGGCAGTCTGCTATTTCACAGCAGCTCGCAGATGAAAATACGACAGAAACATCTGAGATGACAATCAAAACAGCAGATTCCGGAATATCGGAAAAAAGCCTTGATTTTGAATGTAATGGAGGAACCTTTAGGGATGGATATGAGCCACCGGATTTCTATCCGGTAGAAGGTCTTCCGGATGAGGATTACATCAATAAACCGGGTTATTCATTCGCAGGCTGGTATGATAATCAAGAATTGACGGGAGAGGCTGTTACTGAAGTCAATGATACAAAATACACAGGATCGGTGGTACTTTATGCAAAGTGGGCGGATCCTTATTATTATGTGGATATTCCGGCAGTTGTGGCAACAGACGGATCTGAGATTAAGATTAGCGCAGAGGCGTACGGTCTGTATGATCAGGAAGCCGTAAAGGTTTCAATTCATTCAGAAAATGATTGGAATCTTAAGAGTAATGATGCATTGCTTTCTTATCAGTTCAGGGAAAAAGATTCGCCAAAGGTACTTGGAAATGATGTATATGTGATGTATCTTACATCATCCAATAAGAGTGAAGAGAAAGAATATGTCTGTGAAGTAACGCAGGAAGCTACAGTAGTTGGTCAATATAAGGATACACTGACCTTTGAGATCGGATATGAAACTACGAATTATACGATTGATTATGAAGCAAATGGCGGTTTAAAAGATGATCCGGATAATCCGGGTGATCTTATTGCCTTTGAAAAAGAGACGTTTTCACCGGGTACGGCACTTGATAATCTGCCAATTGCCATCAAAACGGGGTATACATTCCTTGGGTGGTGTTATGACGAGGAATGTACGAAGTATGTTTCGACAACGGATCGCCTTTTAAGTGACATTACATTGTATGCCGCTTATACGGAAAATCAGCAGTTTGAGTCACATTCGATTGCTACCTTTGCGCGTGCAATTGATGTAGATGGTGCTTCTTTGGTCATTCAGGTGACGGATCAGAGTGGAGCTCTTAGCACGGAACAGATCTTAAATGCGTGTACCCTTACTAACTTAAGTGATTTTACGGAAGAAATCACGCTCATTCTTTCCGATGCAGGGAACAATACATATACGATCAGTAAGGAAAATGGTTGGAAAGAAGGTTCTAATTATAAGCTTGTATTAGACAATGATGATTTGTATTTTACAGGATTTGATACAACAATCCGTGAGTATGAAATCTCGATTCATAAGGATGAGGTAAAGAACCTTTCTTTGAATCAGGATATCAAATATATCAATGTAAAAGAACTGTCAAATCTGACTGTGAACGGACAAAGCGTGCAGTCTGTTTCTATTGCTACCATGACGCTTGGCATGGACGGAACAGTCAGAGAAGAAGGAAGCAGTGCAACAGGCAGTTTTACTTATACGGAAAGACCACTTAGGGTTGGAGACCAGATTGCGGTATATGCCGGTGATGTGATACCGGATATGGATACCGTGGTTGCATCTGCTGACGGAAGCAATATTTCCTTTTTTGAAATCACGGCTGTCAACGGAACAACTTATTCTTATCGTGGCTCTAAGACAGAGGATGTCCTTTTTATGCCGGATGTCCTTCCGCTTGATCTGTCAAAGGATAAAGACGGAGAACTCCAAAATAACAGTGTGACTGTTGACGTGGCAGAGCTTACCTTTGATGACAGCAGTGCCAATTTGAATCCTTCACTTTCTGCCGATACGACGGTAGATGAGGGCGATTATCTGGCTCTTTATACGGATATTAACAGGCAGGATACGCTCTTTTACGGAAAGATTACGAGTGTACTTTTGTCGGAAGGACAATACATTATAAATTATCAGCCACAGACATGGGAAGAGGTCATGGCTGCGATGGATGTTTACACCACACAGCCTCTCTCCGGAGAGGATCTGTTAGGTGAAACAGATGTGGAAGTGTTTGAAAGCAATATTGAAGCGCAGGCGATTGCCAGTGGTTTTGCGGATAAGGTAGCAGAGCAAATCGGCGAGATGGCCATTCGGACAGATTCTTTTGCTGAACTGGAAAGAACTCTTTCGGAAGAATTTGGGGCAGATGTGGAAATTACAGGTGATACCCAGATGCAGATGCAGAAAGCAGCGGGGCTGCAGAAACGTGTAGAAGTGGGGCTTCCGCAGGTGCGGGCAGAACTTAATACAAAGTTGCGCCATTTCGACGGAAACGAAAGCGGATTACATCTTGGGCTGGAAGTTTCGGTTCCGATTACATTCCATGTTGCCAGATATGCGGATTTTACAATTACCGTGACAGCGACCTTCGAGCAGGAGGTGCGTGTTGCTATTAATGTGGACGGAGAAGCTGTTTGGAAGACCTGGGGTATTTTCCCATATATTGCGGATTACCGCGTAACCGCTTCCATGGATTTATATGAATATACGGGAATTGCACTTGATATTAACTTCAAGACAGAGCAGGCAAACAATTATCTGCTCTTTCCGTTGCCGGGTGTAGATTCATCCACCCAGTTTAAGAAGAAGCAAAAGCTTGCAAATAATGTAGAGAATATCATCAATGAGCTTGAGGATATGATGGAAAACGGCAAGGAATACATATCCGACAAGTCTCCTTTAATGGCTGACATCAATGACTCAAATGATATCGATGAAGACAAGATTTCGGTTGCAAAATCTCTGGCAGAGCGTTATGCGGATTTGATAGAGGACGACGGAGAATGGGTTGAGCTTTACACCAGAGAGATTAAACATCAGCATTTCCGTATTATTTATGTTATAGATATTGCTCTTGAACTGGATTTTGTTGTCTGGGCTAAAGTCAATGTTTCTATCGGTATGTCCTTCTGGTATAAAAATGCGAAACGATATGTATTTACCCTGCATGTAAAGGGCAGAAAGGCAACGAGTGATACGATTAATATCACCGAGGAACAGTATGAGTTTACAGCCTATGCCATGGGAACGATTGGAATTAAAGCCGGCGTCAGACTGACAATCCGCGTCGGACTTATATCGACGGAGCTTGCAAGCGTAGGTCTTTCGGCGGAAGTGGGCGGTTATGTCCAGCTATGGGGATATTTGTATTATATCCTGAAATATTCGGCTTCGAACGGAAGGGATAGCCGGGCAATAGGAGCATTGTATCTGGAACTTGGTATTTATCTGGATATCAAATTCAGGGCAACGGCGCTTTCCAGTGCGTTTACTTATTCGCCGACGATTTTTGAAGCTATGTGGCCGTTATTTACGGCAGGTACCCGGGAAAATGTACTTGATTTTGTGGATACTGAGGAAACGGTATGCGAAATGAAGTATGAATATAGGCAGGTGCGTCTGCCGGATGATTTCTTCAACATGAATTATATGGATATGAAGGAAGGTCTGGATGACGGAGAATACTTCACAAAGATATATGAAGATGACAGTGATAAGTATTTTAAAATCACAATGACCAATGATGCCTTTACCTATGACCCTAAGACGAATCTCATTACGGTAGATCCGGGTTCGGAAAAATCCGTGGATGGTGAAATGATTGTAACCTGGAAAAATCAGCCGGGTACATTCAATACCAAGCCGTTCCAGAAGAAGGTAAAGCTCCACTGGGATATGCTGCGTGACGCATATGTCATTGCTTTTATCAGTAATGGCGGTTCCTATGTGCCTGCAATCGGCCAAAAATACGGAACTGAAATCACAAAGCCTGCTGACCCTAAAAAGCAGGGTTATGTATTTGCCGGATGGTATCGGGATGCGGCACTGACACAGCCATATACCATTCCGTCTGTGATGCCGGACGAGAGTGTAATCGTCTATGCCAAGTGGGAACCTGCACAGGTTAAATATACCGTTAAATCATATCTGCAGGGAGTGAACGGGGTTTACGAAATAGCAGAGGATGGTATCGAAACAGGAAAGGCATATACTGATTCTACGATTAGTCCGCAGCCTAAGGTACGTGAAGGTTTTGAAACGCCTTTAGCAGATTCTGTTACAGTAGATGCTGATGGCAGTACAATGATTGAATACTATTATACGAGAGAGAAATATACAGCAACCTTTAAA
The DNA here is from genome assembly GCA_945938055.1 of uncultured Eubacteriaceae bacterium. Taxonomy (GTDB): domain Bacteria; phylum Bacillota; class Clostridia; order Lachnospirales; family Lachnospiraceae; genus MGBC120314. The sequence continues at coordinate 13,523 of CAMEUH010000012.1, forward strand.
TCGGATGGCGAAGTTGTTTCTACGGACTCTTACCGTTATGGCAGTATGATGCCTGTACCGGCGGTTTATAAGCCGGGTTATGACTTTGTCGGATGGATTCCTGAAGGAAAAGATGTTGTGGAAGATGTTCCAATGGAAGTACCGGCTAAAGATACGACCTATTATGCAAGCTGGAAGCCACAGTCGGGAATTGGATATACCGTAAAGTATTATTTACAGGAAGATGGCTCAGACAGCTACAGTTTAAATTCAATAGAATATTTGACAGGAGAAACAGGAGCAACAGTAGTAGCACCAGCAGGTAATTATGATGCAATGATTTATCACCTTAAGGATAACGCACCGCTGCCAAGCGGCGAAATCAAGGCAGACGGAAGTCTGGAGCTGCGGGTTTACTATGACCTTAATACTTATACTGTAACCTATGATACTGCCGCAAATGATGCTACAATGCCGGAGGAAGGTGAGCTTACATTTACCGCAAGACCGGGACAGAAGATTCTGACCGAAATACCTGAAAGAAAAGGCTATCGATTCACGGGATGGTATCTGGATGCAGCTTGTACAACTGAATTTGATAACACAATGCCAAGCTATGATATCACTCTTTATGCCGGTTGGGAAAGAGAGAAGGTTAACTATACAGTCAGACATTTGCAGGAAGACCTTGCAATCCTGAATGAATATGGATATCCTGAGGGAGGAGAAGCAACTTATACAATTGTAGATGAAGAAGTATTTTCAGCACTTCCGGGTGAAGATGTTTCACCTGCAGTAAAATCCTATGAAGGTTTTACATCTCCTGCTGTCGTGACAAAAACGGTAACAGTAGATGAAAATGGCAACGGAACGCTTGTAATTGAATATAAATACAGCAGAAATGAATATACGATTGAATGGCAGCTGGATATGTTGAGTAATGATGGCGTGCCTATGTATAGGGTACAGGAATTCCAATATGGCGCAACCATCATAAGACCAAGCTATGACAAAGAAATTGTGAAAGCAGGATACCATGTGGACGGCTGGTATGAGGATGAAGAACTTACGACACCGTTCACATCCGAGACGATGCCGGCGCATGACATCGTGGCATATCCGAACTGGGTTGCTGAAGATATTGAGTATACGGTCTGGTATCAGTTCTTTGATGGCGATTCATTTCAATATGCCATTACAGAAACCTTAACGGGACTTGCAGACAGTGTGGTAGCGCCACCGGAGGTAAAAACCTTTGATGGTTACACCTTTGATGAGGCAGGCAGACTGGAAGAACATAAGATTAATCCGAATGACCCTGACGTAACTTATAAATATAACATTAATTCACATACTGTGACTTACATTTACGAAACAAATGAGGGTCCTAAGACGGAAACAGTTTCCAAAAAATACGGAGAAGATATAACCAACAGTCCGGTGCGAGATGGTTATGCATTTGCAGGCTGGTTTACGGACGAAGGTTATACCAATCAGTATCTGGGGTCAACGATGCCGGATAACGATATTACGTTGTACGGTAAATGGAAGCTGGGTGAGCAGTCATATCAGGTATTACACTATCTGAAGCAGCTTGACGGAACATCAGTTAAGCTATATATGGTTGAAAATCTGTCCGGAAGGTCGGGCACTGAGGTAACACCGGATTCGAAGGCACCGGAAGGATTTGAAGAGGTAGAAACGTCTACACTTACGCTGACACCGGGTTCGGTTGAGAATAACCGTATCGTATACGAATATCCAAGAAAGCAGTATCAGGTAACGTATCATTTTAATGGTGGAACAAGTCCTAAGGGAGAAACAGAAACGCTCTATTATGAAGAGGAAATTAGTAATGCCCCATCAAGAGACGGTTATTGGTTTGCAGGCTGGTACACGGATGAAAGCCTTCAGACACCTTTGACGGATAAGAAGATGCCTGCACAGAACCTGGAACTTTATGCAGAATGGAAAGCATTAGAGAGCAGGTATATCGTAAAGCATTATAGGGAAAATGCCAATACAGGTGATTACAATCTGTTTGAGACAGGTTATGATTATGCCCATACGGATTCCATCGTAGAGCCTCCTGTGAAACAGTATTATGGTTACACGTCACCGGCTGTAAAGTCAGGAACGGTATCAGGAGACAGCGAAAATCCTCTTGTGATTGAGTATTATTATGCTTGTAATAAACATAATCTGACACTGAAAGACTCTGTTTTAGAGGATAATGTATCCGCCGGGGATGTAACACGCGAGGCAAAATGCGGCAGTATCATACAGGCACAGACAAGAAGAGCATATGATTTTGGCGGATGGTATACGGATGCTGAATATACAGAGAAATATACCGGTATAATGCCGGACTACGATCTGACCCTGTATGCAAAATGGATTCCGCAAATGCGCAATTATCAATTTGTATATCGGATGCAGAATACCAGAGGTCGTTACGTCGAGACCGATATTGTAAAGGGTAGTGCACAGGTAGACAGCTTTGTAACGCCGCCGGCACCGGATTATACAGGATTTATTACACCTGAAATAAGTCCGGTAAAGATTAAAGATGGTTACAATAATAATACATACTATTATGGTTATCAAAGACAAATTCATACCGTTACCTTTAAACTAGATAACGGAGAAAGTGATATTGTTAAGAGAGGGTATTATGGCAGTGAAATCATTAAACCTGCTGCTCCTAAAAAAGAGGGATATATCTTTACAGGCTGGGATGCAGAGGTAGAGAATACAATTCCGGACAGGGATTTAACCTATACGGCGCAGTGGACGATAGGCTCTTATCACATTGCCTTTATGGTTGATAATGAAGATTTAGGTGCTACATATGAATACGGACAAAAGATTGTTATACCGGCTAATCCTACAAAACCGGGTTATATCTTTAAGGGCTGGAGTGCGGATGTACCGGAAACAATGCCGGGTAAAAATCTGAATCTGACAGCGGTTTGGGAGCTTGAAAAATATAATATCACATGCAATCTGAACGGCGGAGTGGGTTATTATCCAAGCTCTTATACTTATAATAGTGCTCAGATTACACTGGCTAAGCCAACAGATCCGACCGGTTATAAAACATTTGTAAGCTGGAGAGGAACAGACTTAGCTGTAGACCTTGATGACCCTACTACATACGTGAAAACGGTTAAGATTCCGAAAAACTCGACCGGAGACCGCCACTATGAAGCAATCTGGGAGGAAACTAAATATATAATACAATTCGTATCAAAAGAAGGTGCACTGGGAATTGAAGATATGGAGATTACCTATTCTCAAAGTAAATTATTGCCAAAGGTTACGAATATACCGAAAGGATATTCGTTTAAGGGCTGGTCACTAAGCGAAGATAGCTCAACCGTAGTATACAAGGATGGGGCAACGATAAGTCATGTGAATAGTGGTAAGGTATTGTATGCAGTATTTGAACCAAATAAACACACTGTGACATTCGATTTTAATAAAAATCCGAAATTTATGACAACGGCAACTTGTGCATATTACTCGTCAGTTCCTCTGCCGGAGTTTACTACGAAGGATGGAAACAGACATTATTGGGGATACAACCTGGACGGCTGGGATGTATTTAAGGATAAATCAGTATATTCTGATGCTTATATTACCAGCGATAAGAAGAACTATACCCTTTATTATGACAGTGATGTCACCATAAAAGCCAGATGGAAGCCAAATGGCACTTATATTTATGAGCCGTCAGATTACATGAATAATACTTACGATATTACAGATGATAAGAACCGTGAAATCTCCTTTACGTTCTATGTGGACGGAAAGCAGACCAAGGTTCCTGTAACGGGTGATTATGGTCTTGGAAACGGCGCTGATTATGTGATTAATATGCATAATATGTCTTACGACGTTGTAAGTAAGAACTTCAGTAAAATCAAGATTAAGCTGCAGTGTAATCTGACTATAGTACATGACGGATATGCGAAAATACGAATAAGCTACAAACCGAAAAATGGTAAAGAGGTCTTATGGAAGACTGAGTCGAAAGATTTACAAGATGCGAAAGGCGTCACAGAATTCCCGCAGTATGTGCTTGAACGAACGGATATCGAGTATTTTAAAATCGAGTTTGATGCAGATGGTGGCAAAATCGATGAGTACCTTTTGTGGGGTCTGAATGTCAAGTTTGAGTACGAATAGATTTAGGGGTGGAATATGAAAAATAAAAAAAGAATTCTTATTTTATCGGATTTGATACTCGTGCTTGTTATTATAGCAGTAGTTATCTGTTTTTGGAACAAACCAAAAGCAGTTGAAGGAGATGAACCGGCTTTTACGCCGGTTCTGGAACCCAATGCAGTAGTACAGACGGACGGAATGGATCAGACCGCAGAGCAAATCGAGGGAATCCGTATACCGGGATATCCGAGAATTACTGTTGAGGCAGATACAACGGATGTTATCATGAATTTAAAGAATCCGGAAGGGAATCCCTGTTATTTCACATTTGAGATTGTTTTGACGGATGAGAATGAAACAATATATGTCTCTAAAATGGTGGAGCCCGGAAAGGCAGTCACAAATGTAACATTATCCCGTGCACTTAATAAAGGAGAGTATCCTGCAATGATAAAAATTACGACGACATCTCTTACAGATGGTTTACCGATGAATGGTGCAAACGTGGAAACAACCATTGTTGCGCAGTAAAGGGGGGAAAAGAGATGAAAAAGAAACAATTGATTGTGACAGTACTTTTGGCATTAGCTTTTTCTGTTATACCGGTTTCTGCCAAAGCATCCAATACAATAAGTGTGATGTATCAGGTAGATCCCTCTTACGAGGTTGTGATTCCGTCCTATACCGATATTCCGTATATGGCAGAAATGGCAACTTATGGGACGATTCAGATAAAAGAGGCTGTCCTGGAAGAAGATAAATGTATTTTGGTAGAAATGAATTCGAGTGGTGTTCTGGTTAATGAAGAATATCCACAATCCACCATTCCTTATCAGGTTTTACATGAGAATAAACCGTTTACCAGTCAGAAGTACACCAAAAAGGGAGAAGAAACAAAGCTCGATATTTCCATAAAAAAAGAGGACTGGAAAAAAGCAATGGGCGGAACATATAAAGCAGAAATAACATTTACTATATCGTACGTAGATAAAAAGTAGCAGAAAGGCGGTACTATGAAAAAATATCTGGCTGTTTTAATAGCAATCTTTATATGTCTGTTTGTGCCAATGTGCACCTATGCATCACAGAGTGGTTTCGAAACAACGGTTCCGAAAACACATACGGTATCGATTGAGGCAGAGCATGCATCAGCATCATATATAGAGGGTGAAAAGGGATTAAGCACCGCTTATCCGGTACCACGCTCATCCCAACCCCAATTTCAGATTACTGCTGATGAGGGGTATACAATAAAGCGTGTTTTATTAAACGGTGAAGATGTGACGAGTAAAATGGCAAATGGGATATTGAAGCTTCCTGAAGTTTATGAAAATCAAGTGATAGAGATTGAAACAGAAGCCATTCCGGAGGATCCTGTAGAACCAACGTCTGCCCCTGTGAAACCGTCGTCTGCTCCTGTAACACCATCACCTACTACCCCTGTAACACCATCTCTTGAACCGGAATCCACAAATGCACAGATGGAATCAGAAGAACCGGTAAAAGAAAATGAACAGGAAGAAACCATGCAGACAGAATCAGCAGAAAGTGAGCCTCAGATTTCTCCGGAAAATGAAAAGACCATGAACTTTTGGTGGATTGTTCTGCTATTGTTGTTGTGTATTATTGTATCGGTAATTTTCTTAATCATAAAGAGAAAAAAAGATAAGGATGAGAAGAAAAATCTTTAACAATTAAGAAGAATATGTTGATGCATGGTTGCAATATCATCTCCCCGTGCTATAATTTAAGCATAAATAGAGGAGAAAAGCAAAATGGAAGGGTTACATTTTGAAAAAGGACGGATTGTTTTGCCTCTGGCCGGAAGTTCATTTGAGCCCGGTAAAATAAAAGAGGCAATTGATTCTATCAAAGATGCGCAGTTAGCTGAAATTGTGCATGCGGAAGCATGCTATTTTTCAGCAGATGCAACAGGCTGCGTGGAAATTGTAAAAAAATATCTGACAAGTGAGGATTTGATGCTGCGCCTGTCAGCAGATGTGTTGTATGTTTTCGGAAATCTGACACTGAGAAACGTAAGCAAAGTGCAGGCGGCGCGGCTGGATGTCCGGCAGTGTCTGCAAAGAGCCTTAAAAGAAGATGCGAAAGAAGAGATTAAGGCTGCCTGTGTGTTTGCTTACTATATGGTTAATACTTTTCTGCATATTCAGGTGGAAAAGGAAATGCCATCTTTAGAATCCTATATTTCCTATCTCCCGATAGGACAGAGGATGTTTGCAATTAGTGTTTTGGCGCATGGCATGTATTTAAAGAAGGATTATCTGAAAGCACAGGGGGCTGTACAGACGGCAATGCTTATGGCAGATGCAACATATCCGATAGCTTTCATTTATCTGAACTGTGTTGATGCTATATGCCGGATTAACCAGAAAGACCAGAAGGGTGCGGTACAATCTGTTAACAGGGCATTGTCTCTTGCAAGAAAAGATCGGCTTTTTGAACCATTTATTGAATATCATGGCTTATTACAGGGCGTTTTGGAAGTATGCCTTCGAAAAAGTGAGCCGGAAATTTATAAGAAACTGGTTGACGGTATCCTTGCATTTAGCCGGGGGTGGATGAAGATTCATAATGCACAGATGGACAAGGATGTGACTGACCTGTTGACACCTTTGGAATTTTCAATTGCCATGCTGGCCTGCCGTGACTGGACCAATCAGGAAATAGCCCTGCATATGGGGCTATCCGTCAATACGGTGAAACATTATGTCTCTGATATTCTGGAGAAGCTGCAGATCGATAAGAGAGAAAAGATAAAGGATTTTGTAAATCAGTAAGATAAAAAGGAACTGATTTATTCCTGTGGAGGGCTTGTCTTCTTTTGGACAGAATGAACCTTGCCATCTACATAATTAACCTCACTATTTTTAAGCCTGTCTTCACTGACGCTGTTAGGGCTATTTCCGACCACGGCAACTGTTCGCCCCCCAATTAACATCCCGATGACTCCGAACATGCTGCCTCCGACAATAATGGCAAAGATAACCCAGAGAGGTTTTAAACCGGTTGATTCTCCAAGAATTCTTGGGCCAAGGTATAAACCGTCAAACTGCTGGATAATCAGAATCAATACGGCAAAAAGAATGGCATTCAGAGGCGTCTTAATCAGCAGAATCAGTACTCCGATTGCACCGCCGATAAATGGACCAAAATATGGAATCATGTTGGTTATGCCCACAAGGATACTAATTAACATTTTAAAATCCAATTGAAAAATGGACATGAGAATAAAGGTAATGCATCCGATAATAAAGGAATCTATCGTCTTTCCGGTAACATAATTACTAAAAATATTAACGCTTTCGCGGGCGGTCTTGAGGATAACGCTACTGCTTTTGGAAGGAATCAGGGCGTAAATCAGCCGCTTGATATTTTTAAGCAGATTGTCCCGGTCGCCAAGCATATAGATGGAGATAATGATTCCAAGAATCACGTTCCATACGCCTTTCAGTACGGAAATGGAAGTATTGTAAAGAAATGGAATCAGATTCGTCGTGATTCCAGAGATATAATTTACAATCTGCGGGATAGAATTATTTACAATACTGATAATGGAATCAATATTAATGTTGTGCCATGTTTCCGGCGAATTATCTAATTTATTCAGAATAATGAAATATTGTTCGGTAATAATATTACTTAAGTCAACAAGACTGAAATAAATCTGCGGAACAACAAAAAACATTAAGATGACAACAAGTCCGATTAAAATAAAATAAGTAACAAAGAGCGAAAGATAAAGGGAAGTCTTTTCTTTACGGAATTTAAAAAATCGTTTAAAAAACTTACTATTAATCCATTTTACCAGAGGATTTAAAATAAAGGCAAAACAAAAGCCCAGAATAAATGGAGAAAGAATACGGAAAACGTAACCAATCACAGAATAAACGGATTTCCAGTCGGTAATGGCCTTTACGATAATGGAGCCTGCAAGGATTACCAAAATCAGATGAATGCTGATTACCATGTATTTCTTATCAAAAAAAGGAGAATTATTTTTTCCTTCGCCAGTCATGATATTTCACCTCCATAAATAATTCCGTTATCCTCATTATACGGCATAAAATCCGGGCTTTCAACAGGCAAAAAAAGCCTTTTGTAAAAAAAATTTAAAAAATTTGAAAAAAAAGCTTGCAATAATAAAAACTATTGGTTATAATAGCACTTGTGTTAAGCAACAGAAAACAAAATATGCGCGACTAGCTCAGTTGGTAGAGCACCTGACTCTTAATCAGGGTGTCCAGGGTTCGAACCCCTGGTCGCGCACTAAAAGGCATCGTTTTTGCAGACTTAGGAGCTGCGGGGGCGGTGTTTTTTATTTTGCATGGACTTGCGCAGAATGCAATAGCTTGTTATAATCAAGATTCAGGTAGAAAATAGATTTTGGGGAAATAGTATGAATTTAATTAGAAGAAAAGAAATAAAAGCAGCCATGCTTTTTCTGGTGCTGGTAATCATGATATCAGCATGTGGTAAAGAAAATAAGAAACAGGAGAAAGTGTCTGCAACCACGGTAGCAACCGTGCAGAATCAGACACAGGCCACAGAGACAGAGCCGGAACGTACTAAATATGTCCGTCTTGAGGTGGTGAATCTGGAAAATGGCATTGAGGTGCGCATTCTGGATGAAAATAACAGCAAAATTACAGGGGTTCCATTTACAATCTGCATGGTTTTGGAAAATGGAAAAATGCAGCTGGATAAAAATCTGTCCGGAACGATTCAAGGTAGTGAATATTCTGATGAAAAGGGTGTTGGAGCAATTCGGATTGATAATGTTGAATCCGGCTCTTATGAGATTTATCTCAGGCCGCTTGCTGAGTATATGGATGCCAATCCGGTTCCGGTTTCGTTTGTGGTATATAAATTTGATACGAATATCAGCCAGAAAATTCATCAGAGTGACGAAGTTGATGTAGAGAGGGAGGATAAGTCTTTTGTCAATAAAGAGCAAGAGAATTTGGTTAAAAGTGAGGATGCCATTAAGGTAAGCAATCTCATTAATTCCGGTTTTATTCTTGGAACCAGTGAGGAATTTACGGTTAATAAGCCGGTATTGACAGAGGATGAAGAGATTCAGTATGAGAAGTTAAACTCTGCGGAAATCGGCCCAGAAATAGAGATTAGCGACTATGTGAAAGACAATAATAAAGAAGAACTGCTCATTGGTGGTGAACGACAGACGGTGTATGTGTATGAAGAAGAACGGTTTGATGCAAGGGTGGATGAATATTATGTTTCCAAGGCAATCATAAACGTTGATGGCAAATACATGATGTATACGCTTGTGCCACACATGACTACCGGAAAGGAAGAAGTCTACGTTGGATGGTATTCCAAGAAGGGAAAGCATTACTATAATGACGAAGATGGATATCCGGTAAGTGGATGGAAGAAGCTGGACGGAATGTGGTACTTTTTTAATGAAGACGGTCAGAAGGCATCCATAACCGGAATTGATGTATCAGAGTATCAGGAAGAAATTGACTGGGCAGTCCTGAAGGAATCCGGTATTGATTTTGCGATTATCCGCTGTGGTTATCGTGGATATGAGACAGGTGTTCTGGTCGAAGATGCAAGGTTTAAGGAAAACATACAAAAGGCGACGGAAGTGGGAATGCCGTTTGGTGTATATATTTTTTCACAGGCAATTACACCTGCAGAGGCGGCGGAAGAGGCAAGTATGA
>CAMEUH010000013.1 GCA_945938055.1 uncultured Eubacteriaceae bacterium
AGGCACTTAACGCAATAATCCCCTCATGGTATTCTTCCAGAACCTCCCTGTCCACACGAGGTTTGTAGTAAAATCCTTCCACAAATCCCTTTGATACAATTTTCATAAGGTTTGAATAACCTTTGTTATTCTCAGCAAGAAGTACCATATGATTATAGCGGTCTTCTCCGGAAGACAATTCCTTATCAAAACGTGACCCGGGTGCCACATATACCTCACATCCGATAATTGGCTTAATACCAATTTCTCTCGCTGCACGATAAAAATCAATCACACCATACATAACACCATGGTCTGTGATTGCAATACTATCCATGCCAAGTTCCTTGGCACGTGCCACAATTTCTTTAATTTTACTGGAACCGTCCAGAAGGCTGTATTCCGTATGGACGTGCAGATGTGTGAAATTCATGAAAAGCACCTCATTTTAGTGTTTTTTAAATACCAGTAATTTACTCAGGATATAATTACCTACCGTAACCACAACCATGGATACAATCGTTGCAATCAGGTCATAGATACCCATGATATTTACCATGACACCCATAATAACCATGTCCAGAATCAGTGTTACCACTCTGGATGAAGTAAAGGAAAGAAATTCCTGCCACTTATTTTCATTGGTACTTTTAAAAACATATTTCCGATTGGTAAAATATGCAAAGAGCACACCCGCTACCCATTTGATGATATTCGCTATCTGAAGCTGAATCGGGCTTTCCACGTCAAGAAAGGTTCTGGTTACAAGAAGATATGCCAGAAAGCTCACTAATGTGGTCAATACACCAACCACAAGATAATTCCATATTTCTTCGTATTTTTTATAAATATCAATTATTTTCTGAATCATTGTATTTCTCCATTTTCTTTTACATTATCACATCATTGCAAACGCTACTGCAATACCGAGAATTGCTCCCATCAATACCTGCAGGGGAGTATGCCCAAGATATTCCTTAAACTTTCGTTCCAGAGGAATATCCGGCTGCAGGGTTGTTGCAATCAGATTAATCCACTTGGCATGTTCGCCTGCCTCACGTCTTACATTCATTGCATCATACATGACAATAATGGCAAATACTGCTGCCATTGCAAATTCATAGTCACCCATTCCATACTCAATTGCAACGGACGTAACCAATGCACATACCGTTGAAGAATGGGAGCTTGGCATGCCGCCACTTCCAAATAACCGTTCCGGATTAAATTCTTTTGTAGAAAGAAAATTGATTAATGTCTTAAGAATCTGGGCCAGAGCCCATGCAAGAACACTACTGATAAGTATTTTATTGTCTGCCAATTGTCCTAAATATTCCATTACTTTCCACCTTTTCAACACTATCAGGGTACAGATGATTTCTGCACCCTGATGAACACGTTTCTATAACAATTCTTTAAGAATCCTGTTAATCATTCCCGGGTCTGCCTTACCTTTCATGGCTTTCATGGTCTGACCCACTAAAAATCCAATTGCCTTTTCCTTACCACTTCTGTAATCCGCAACCGACTGAGGATTAGCTGCCACAATCTCTTCAATCGTTTTACGCAGTGCCCCTTCATCCTGTACGGTTTTCAGTCCCTTTTCTTCCACATACTGATCCGGATCAACGTTTTCCGAGAATATTACTTCAAATACTTCCTTGGCAACACTGGAATTAATTGCACCGGAATCCGCCAGTTCAATGAGCTTTGCCAGATTTTCGGGTGAAAACGAAAGCTCATCTGCTTCCATTTCTTTTTCCTTCATGAGACGCATGGTCTCCACCATGAGCCAGTTGGAAACCTTCTTTGGCTTCTTACAGATTGCAGTCGTTTCCTCAAAAATATCCGCAAGCTTCTTGGAAGAAGTAAGAATATCCGCATCATATTCCGGAAGTTCAAATTCCGCAACATATCTTGCCTTCTTGGCATCACGAAATTCCGGCTGTGCCGCTTTCACCCGTTCAATCCATGCATCATCAATCACTACCGGTACAAGATCCGGTTCCGGGAAGTAACGGTAATCCTGTGCATCCTCCTTGGAACGCATTGCATAAGAATATTCCTTGTTATCATCCCATCTTCTGGTCTCCTGGATTACTTCCTTACCAGACTCGATTAAATCAATCTGACGCTCTCTTTCACCCTCAATTGCCCTTGCAATTGCCTTAAAAGAATTCAGGTTTTTCATTTCAGTTCTGATACCAAATTTTTCTGCACCAGCTTCTCTCACGGAAAGATTTACATCCGCTCTCATGGAGCCTTCCTGAAGCTTGCAGTCCGATGCTCCAAGATACTGAATAATCATTCTTAATTTATCAAGATAAGCAATAACTTCTTCCGCAGAACGCATATCCGGTTCCGACACAATCTCAATCAAAGGCACACCCGAACGGTTAAAATCCACCAGAGAACAATCTTCCCAATCATCATGAATTAATTTTCCGGCATCCTCTTCCATATGGATTTCATGGATACCAATTACTTTCTTTCCCGCAGATGTTTCAATTTCCACGCCGCCATTTCTGCAAATCGGGTAATACAGCTGGGAAATCTGATAATTCTGTGGATTATCCGGATAGAAATAATTCTTCCGGTCAAAGATATTTTTTCTGGTAATCTCACAATTCGTTGCAAGACCTACTTCCACAACCTGCTTATTTAAGACAGGAAGGGAACCCGGCATTCCGGTACAGACCGGACAGGTATGTGTATTAGGAGCTCCGCCAAATGCGGTGGAACAGGAGCAGAAAATCTTTGTTTTTGTTGCAAGTTCCACGTGAACTTCCAGACCAATGACAGTTTCATATTGTTTCATCATTTCTACCTCCTAATCCATTTTCTTTAAAAGCTCCGGACGTTCATAGCTTCTTGTCTGTTCAAAAGCATATGCCGCACGAATCAGAGTTTTTTCCTTAAAACAGTCACCAATCAGCTGCAGACCGATTGGAAGTCCTTTCTTATCCACTCCGCAAGGAACCGAAATTCCCGGAAGTCCTGCAAGATTGACAGAAATGGTATAAATATCACCAAGATACATCTTAATCGGGTCTGACAGAGATTCTCCTAACTTTGGTGCCGTTGTCGGTGCTGCCGGCCCGAGAATAATATCATATTTAGCAAATGCCTTATCAAATGCCTGCTTAATTAACGCCTTGGTTCGCAGTGCCTTTAAGTAATAAGCATCATAATAACCGGAACTCAGTACAAAAGAGCCAAGCATGATTCTTCTTTTAACTTCTGCACCAAAACCTTCCGAACGGGTCTTCTTGTACATGCTGTGAAGTCCTTCAAATTCTTCCGCACGATATCCGTATTTCACACCATCAAAACGAGCAAGATTGGAACTGGCTTCCGCGGATGCAATGACATAGTACGCAGGAATTGCATACTCCACAAGACTTAAGTCAAATTCTTCCACAATGGCGCCTTTTTCTTCTAGTTTCCTTGCAGCTCCAAGAACAGCTTCCTTTACTTCTGCATCCAGGCCTTCTCCAAAATAGTCTCTTGGAATACCAATCTTTAAACCTTTGACATCATCTACCAGCGCCGAAGCAAAATCATAATCCTCTCTCTTTACGGAAGTTGAATCCTTCGGGTCATGAGAAGCAATGGTCTCTAAAATTACCGCACAGTCTGTTACATCCTTTGCAATCGGTCCAATCTGGTCCAGAGAGGAACCATAAGCAATTAGACCATAACGTGAAATCGTTCCATAAGTCGGCTTTAATCCGACAACACCGCAGAAGGAACTTGGCTGGCGGATAGAACCGCCGGTGTCCGAACCCAATGCATAGGAACACTCCTCTGCAGCAACTGCTGCCGCAGAGCCACCAGAAGAACCACCCGGTACATGTTCCGTGTTCCAAGGATTCTTTGTCACTCCATAAGCCGAAGTTTCCGTGGTACTGCCCATGGCAAATTCATCCATGTTCGTCTTTCCAATTACTACTGCTCCGGCCTTTTCAAGATTCAGTACTGCTTCCGATGTGTAGGTCGGAACAAAATTTCCTAAAATCTTGGAACTGCAGGTCGTAAGAAGTCCCTTGGTACACATGTTATCCTTAATGGCAACCGGAACACCCGCAAGTGGCCCGGTAAGTTTGCCCTCATCAATTAACTTCTGAACTTCTTCTGCTCTCTTTAAAGCCCCTTCTGCATCCACAGTCACATAGCAGTTTAATTCCTTATCCTGCTTTTCAATCTGGGACAGTGCAGCCCTGGTAGCTTCCACAACAGAAACTTCTTTTGCCTTTATCTTCTTGCCGAGTTCCACGGCAGTTAAACTCATTAAATTCACGGTTTCTACCTCCTGTATTATTCACAAACCTGTCTGCAAAAATGCTACTCCACGGTCTTTGGAACCATGAAGCTTCCATCCTTTTCTTCCGGTGCATTGGCAAGAATGTTCTCCCTGTCATCACCATTGGAAACCACATCTTCACGGAACACGTTATTAACAGGAAATACATGGGACATCGGTTCAACGCCCGTAGTATCCAGTTCATTTAACATGTCAATATAATCCAGCATGTTTGCCATGTCTTTTTTCGCCTGCTCTTTTTCCTCTGCCGAAAGCTCAAGCTTTGCAAGAATACCGACATAATCAATTGTTTCGTCTGTAATTACATTTGCCATTGATATTACTCCTTTCGCTGCCGGTTCCATACCCTGCAGCATATCCAATCACATTCTGCAACACCTTAGTCACGAACCTTAATGTGTACCTCACGAAGCTGCTGTTCCGTCACCTCATTCGGAGCTCCGCACATTAAATCCTGTGCCGTACCGCTCATAGGGAATGCAATCACCTCACGGATATTCTCTTCATTTCTAAGAAGCATAAGCATACGGTCAATACCCGGAGCCATACCGGCATGTGGTGGTGCTCCAAACTGGAATGCGTTATAAAGTGCTCCAAACTTCTCCTTTAATACTTCTTCATCATAACCGGCAATTTCAAATGCCTTTACCATAATCTGCATGTCATGATTACGAACCGCACCGGAAGACAATTCCACACCGTTACATACAATATCATACTGGTAAGCAAGAATGTCTAACGGATCCATGGTATTTAATGTGGTAAGTCCGCCCTGTGGCATGGAGAATGGATTATGGGTAAATCCAATCTGCTTTGTTTCCGGGTCCTTTTCAAACATTGGGAAGTCATTTACATAGCAGAAACGATAAGCATTCTTCTCCAGTAAATCAAGCTTTTCGCCCAGTTCATTTCGAATCATTCCTGCATAATATGCTGCACGCTCTTCCTTATCGGCCATGAAGAAAATGGTATCACCTGCAGTAAGTCCTGCCAGCTCTAAAAATTCTTTCTTCATGTCGTCCGGAATAAATTTATCAATCGGTCCCTTGTAGGAAAGATCTTCTAACACTTCAAGATAACCAAGTCCTCCCATGCCGATTCCGGTTGCAAACTTTAACAGCTTCTCATGGAAGCCCTTGGACATTTCCGCATGTACCTTAATGGCTCTTACCGTCTTTCCAATAAATGGTTTGAAGGTACATCTCTGGAAAAATTCCGTAACATCCATGATACGAAGTGGATTTCTAAGGTCCGGCTTATCAGAGCCAAACTCTAACATAGCCTGCTTATAGCTGATAATCGGGAATGGTGCCTTGGTAACTTCAAATCCTTCCGGTGCAAACTTTTCAAATGTTGCAGAAAGAATTTCCTCACCTACCTTAAATACATCTTCCTGTGTCGCAAAACTCATTTCAAAATCCAGCTGATAGAATTCTCCCGGTGAACGGTCTGCCCTTGCATCCTCATCACGAAAACATGGTGCAATCTGGAAGTACTTATCAAATCCTGATACCATTAAAAGCTGTTTATACTGCTGCGGTGCCTGTGGCAGAGCATAGAATTTTCCCTTATATTTTCTGGATGGTACAATATAATCTCTTGCGCCTTCTGGTGAAGAAGCACACAGAATCGGAGTCTGTATTTCCATGAAACCCATTTCTGTCATCTTCTGACGAAGGAATGCAATCACCTGGGAACGGAAAATAATATTGTCCTTAACCTTCTGGTTTCTAAGGTCAAGATAACGGTACTTCAGACGAACATCCTCACGCACTTCCTTGGAAGTCATGACTTCAAAAGGAAGATTGGTATATACCTGTCCCAGCATCTCAATCTTCTTTGCTTCTAACTCAATGGTTCCCGAAGGAATCTTTGGATTGTAGGTTTCTTCATCCCGCTTCTCCATTACACCTTCAATGCTTACGCATTCTTCCTTTTTGATACCCTTCAGAAGCTCGGTATCACGGATAACCACCTGAAGCACACCATACACGTCTCTTAAATCAATAAAAGACACTCCACCATGGTCACGGATGTTTTCAACCCATCCGGCAACCTTTAAGGTGCTTCCGATATCCTGTTCACTAACATTGTTTAATGTTCTGTCTCTGTAAATGTTTGACATTGTCTTCCTCCTTAAATTCAACGGACTGTTCCCTGACACAAAAAAATCCCGGAATACAGTCTTTGTATTCCGGGACGGATAATTCAATACTATCCGCGGTACCACCCGCATTGAACAGCTTATTGCCATTCCTCTCTTACACCTAACGCGTGCTGACGTGCAAACCTACTGAAGTCTTGAGGAGACTTCTTTACCGATTTGACATAATCATGAAGTCAGTCTGTCAGTTCCTCAATCCCTTTATTCAGAATGCCTGCTCCAGAGTGTTCCCTTGCCTAATTCCCCTAACGCACTCTCAGTCGGCGGTCGCATCTTCCTGTCGGGTTCCATAAGTTCGAGTCTCTTTCATTGCATTTAAACGATATGAATTAATGATATCACAACAGAAATCGGATTGCAAGTGGGAAAATGCGGAAATTCCTTTGCCGTCATTACTTTTTATTAACTTTCTCATAACAGTCTGCATTCAGGACCTTTTTATACCTGACAGGTGCATCATTTACCCGGTTAACCTCTTCCTGCCATGCTTCAAGCCAGGCACCAAACGCATTGGTTTCTTCCTGCTGCTGAATGTTTACCGGATGGAATTTATCTTCCTTTGTATTACTATCCTTTACTGCTATTTGAAGAATCTCCTTCCTCTCTTTATCATACAAGGTTGCAGAATACATATTGTCCTTTTTATTCAGATTACAGGTAATCATTCCCAAATCTTCTTTTGTTATCGTAAAATGCTTTGAATAGCTAAGCTCACCTTTATCAATGGACAATGGAACAACACAAAGCTCATTATCATTAAACCCAATTCCATAATACCAATATTTCGTTATTTTAGTATTTCCATTACGTGTTGTCTCATACCAGCTGGCATAAACCGCAGTTCCATCCGGCATAAGTTTTTGGAAGATATCCTTTAACGCATGCTTTTCCTGACTATCAAAGCCCTTCTTTTTGTCAAAATATTCCTTCACATACATAAAGATTACTCCAACAATCACAATCGCTACAAAGATTACAATACTTCTTACATCAATTTTTGTGTTTAATAATATCATGTTTCTTCTCCTTTTCATGGTACAACTCACATGTCCCGCCTTCCATGCCAGTCATTTATCCTGTTTTGTAAATATTTTACAGTCACTATTGTAGCATATATTATAAAAAAATGCAAAATAACTATTCCTATTCCAACTCTTAACTTTCTCCTTATCCCCTCCGATATATACCATATCAGAAGACCGCCTAATTCTTCTGATTTCTGTTAGCCTCATCCAAAAGAAAGGGGCAAAGAAAATGGTTATTTCATCCAGCAATGTTTCCATGGGTTCCCAGCGGAATTTCCATCGAAATGTAAAAGGACAAACAACAACCACACGGTGGCAGATGATGAATCCATCGAACATTTCCACCACCACACAGACTTTTTCACGAAGTTATGATGAAGGGTCCGTGTACAGTAACTACAACGATTTTGCACAGAATCTAAAAAACATCCGGCAGAATTCCACCAATGATTATGGTAATTTTTCTTCTTCCATTAATGGCATCCGTCATCCTTCCGACTACGGTTTTTTCGAAGAATCGGTTGTGAAGACACTGCGAAGCCTGATTGAGATGCTTTACAAATCAAAAGGCTTGACACATCGTCAATGGGAAGATTATGATTATAATAATCAGTCTATGATTTCGCTTGGCACTTCTGATTCCGCAACAATCTGGAACCAGGTAACCGATACTTCCTATACGATGGAAGAAAGCGAGACAACTACTTTTGCTTCCACAGGAACCGCTATTACGGCAGATGGACGTATACTGGAATTTAATGTTTCCTTCAGTATGTCACGTGCTTTTAAAGAAGAATACTCTTCTTCTGCTTTTATGCAGTATGAACAGGTTCTCACGGACCCATTCGTTATCAATCTTGATTCTTCACCAGTTTCGGTAAGTGACCAGACCTTTTTCTTCGATATCGACTGTGACGGAAAAGAAGATAAAATTTCTGCCCCGTCTTCCGGGAATGGTTTTCTTGCGTATGACAAAAATAACGATGGTATCATCAATGACGGAAGCGAATTATTCGGTACCAGAAGTGGAAATGGTTTTTATGACCTTTCTCAGTATGACGAGGATGGGAACGGATGGATTGATGAGGCAGATGACATTTTTGCACATCTTAAAGTATGGACAAAGGATGAAAACGGGAATGACCGGCTGATTTCCCTGAAAGAAGCCGATGTGGGTGCTATCTATCTTGGAAGTACTGCCACACAGTTTTCCCTGACAGACCAGAATAATAATCCCGATGCCATCATCCGCAGCACTGGAATTTTCCTAAGAGAAAGTGGTGGAAGCGGGACTATTTCACAAATTGATTTCGCCAGACATCAGGAGGTTTAATTCCAATGTATCGCAAGGTACTTGCCCTGCTTGTAATCATCATTGCCGTAATTTATGTCGGTTATATTGCACATGACCACGCCGAAGACGTTGTAACGATTCAGCCATCGGCAGAATTTACACCAATAACAGAAGCTCCACCGGAGACAATTCGCCATTCGTCAGAAGAAGCCTATGATTTTATTACCTTTCAGTCCGAGCATCTGCTGGATATCAAACCCATCCTTCAAATGCCTGACTATCCAACCGGCTGTGAACTGATCTCCTTAACCATGGTGCTAAGCTACATTACCGGAGAAACTGTTGATACGGATATTCTGATAGATGATTACATTACCATTACACCAAACGATTTTATTAATGGTTTTATGGGTGATCCCCGGACTTCCAATGGGGGAGGATGTTTTCCTCCATTCATTGCAAAATGCGCCAATGAATATCTTGCAGACTGCCATATGACAGTAACCGCACAGGATGCATCCGGCATTACCCGACAGGAAATCCTTGATTCCATCGATAATGGTCTTCCGGTACTCATGTGGACAACCATGTACATGGAAGAACCTGTTCTGATGAATAACATCATCCAATCAAACGGCAAAACGTACCAGTGGTACATTAGTGAACACTGCCTTGTGGTAAAAGGTTATAATCTGCAAAAAAATGTCTTTATTCTCAATGATCCTTTACAAGGAGAAATTGAATACGATATTGACAAATTCATGGAAATATCAGATTTCATCGGAAACCTTGCAGTAACTTTAAAATAAAGTAAAGAAGGCACGATACCGTCAGCCTGAGCCCGGTATCATGCCTTTTTGATTCTTTTCAGATTATTCCATCATGTTTTTCTTAATTCCTGCAATTGCTTTGCTAACCGGCGGAAGAGAAATCAGAATCAGCGTAATAATTCCTTCCGCAGCTATGTATGAGCCATTGTATGCCAAAGAATATAATGCCGGTCCCATTCCGGTTCCTTCTGCATATGCTGCAAAGAAAATAACGCCTGACAACCATGCAAATGCCAGCCTTCCCAAAAGTCCAACAACATACCCTATCTGCAGTCCCCACTTTTTATTGCAGAACAATCCGGATAATCCCAGTGCCCCAAAAGCAAGAGGATAATCAACAATCATCTGCAAAACCGTGTAGAATACGGGATCCACAACAAACTGTAAAAGGCCATAGGCAAATCCCGTCATAAGTCCTGCTTTCAAACCATAAACATAACCAACCAGCGTAATGAAAAACATGCTGAAGAATGTTACAGACCCTCCCATTGGCAGTTCAAACATTTTAAACATGGACAATATCATGGCAAGTGCCATCGCCATTGCAGAAAAAGTCAGCTGTTTCGTGGAAAAGCGTTTATTCTTTTTTTCCTTCGGCTGTAAAACAAGCGCAAGAACAATACATGCTGCCATCAGTACTACAACCGTTACAATTCCAACTGGCGTCAGCTGGAACACATCCTCTTCCCAACTATTTACCGTTGGAAACGCAAAAAAATTAGACATAAAAAATCCTCCTTAGTTGTTCATGAAAGGAGGGGCTTATTTTGTACGTATTCCTACCCTTAAATACTCCGGCAGAATTATGGGAATATTTAAGAATGCTTCCTTACGCAGGTATTAACCTGATCAAGTAATGAGGGTTTCGTCTCAACCGACAGATGCCAGTGCCCCTAGCCTTTTGTATTCTTTTTTGCTTTATCACTATAACCTCCTTCTTTCATTTCGTCAAGTAGAATTCATATGTTTTTAATTTAACATTCTTTTTATTTGACCTGGCTCATAGAATGGACTTATAATGTTCTATATGATTCAAGAATATACGGAGGTCAGATAGAAGTTACTTTCTAAATCGATACATTATGAAAATATTATCAATTGCCATCCCTTGCTATAATTCAGCAGCTTACATGGAGAAATGTATTAATTCCCTGCTCATTGGCGGAGAGGATGTTGAAATTCTCATCGTGGACGATGGCTCCACAAAGGACAACACGGCACAGATAGCAGATGACTATGCTTCAAAATATCCAACCATCATTAAGGCAATTCATCAGGAAAACGGTGGTCACGGCGAAGCAGTTAATACAGGAATACGCAATGCCACAGGTGTATTTTTCAAAGTTGTGGACAGTGATGACTGGGTAAACGAAACCGCATACCGCAAGCTCCTTTCCACCATGAAATATATGGTTTCAAGCGGAACACAATTAGACCTTCTCATTTCCAATTATGTATATGAAAAAGAAGGAGCAAAGCGCAAAAAGGTTGTCAGCTATCGGAATGCACTTCCGGTTGAAAAAATGTTTGGTTGGAATGAGGTAAAGCATTTCCGGATTGCGCAATACATTCTCATGCATTCCGTCATTTACCGTACCCAGCTGTTAAAAGACTGCGGTCTGGAACTGCCAAAGCATACCTTTTACGTAGACAATATTTTTGTATTTAATCCGCTTCCATATGTCAAAACCATGTATTATGTGGACGTGAATTTTTACCGCTATTTTATCGGCCGGAGTGACCAGTCTGTCAACGAACAGGTTATGATCAGCCGTGTAGACCAGCAGCTACGTGTGAATCAGTTAATGATTGACTACTATTGTTCCACCAAAATTGAGAACAGACATTGCCGCCACTATATGTTAAATTACCTGAAAATCATGATGGTAATCTCTTCCGTAATGCTGATTCTCTCAGAAACAGACGAGAATTTTCAGAAGAAGAAAGAATTGTGGCGTTATGCCTATGTAAAAAATCCAAAGTTATGGTTCCAGCTGCGTTTTGGGGTGCTTGGCTTCTGTGTCAACATTCCGGGAAAAAGCGGACGCAAGGTAACCAAAACAGGCTACAAGATTGCCAATAAATTTATTGGTTTTAATTAAGCACTAAGCGAATTAAAATATTAGATTCCAAACAGGAGGAGAACAATTTATGGTATTAGACATGTTTAAATTAGATGGCAAAGTTGCCATTGTAACCGGAGCAAATACCGGACTTGGACAAGGAATGTGTGTGGGACTTGCCGAGGCAGGCGCAAAGGTTGTCGGCGTCGCCAGACGTTCCTGCGATGAAACTGCAGAAAAAATCAAGGCAATCGGCGGTGAATTCACCACAGTCATTGCAGACCTTTCCACAACGGATGTTATTGACACCGTTATTTCAGAAGCATTAAAAGCTTATGGAAGAATTGATATTCTGGTAAATAATGCCGGAATTATAAAGAGAGAGGATGCCATCGAATATTCCATGGAAGACTGGGACGCTGTATGCGCCGTGAACCAGAAAGAAGTATTCTTCTTGTGCCAGGCTGCAGCAAAGCAGTTTATTAAGCAGGGAGAAGGCGGAAAAATTATTAATGTTGCTTCGATGCTCTCCTATCAGGGCGGTATCCGTGTTCCTGCATACACCGCCAGCAAGAGTGCCGTTCTTGGTCTTACAAGAGCTCTTGCCAATGAATGGGCAAAATATGACATTCAGGTCAATGCCATTGCCCCTGGTTACATGGTAACCAACAATACAGCACAGCTTCGTAATGACGAGGACCGTAGTGCAGAAATTCTTGACCGTATTCCTGCCGGAAGATGGGGAACTCCTGACGACATGAAAGGCGCCATTGTATGGCTTGCTTCACCGGCTTCTGATTATGTCAATGGATTTACCGTTGCTGTTGATGGTGGATGGTTAGCAAGATAATAATTGAGGCGGTAGTTGAATCTACCGCCTTTTTAATATTTTCTTTGCTATTTCATAAAGTAAACCTGCTATTCCCAGTATAAATATTGTACCAACAAGCAAATTAATTTTATATGGATTATCCGCAATAATTACCACATATTCTTCCATATCCCCCACTTGGATTCCCACTTCTTCAAATTGTGCAATAACCTTATTTCTTGCCTGTATGTTATTCATAAATAGCGCACCTGTTCTGAAATTTGTTTCAGGTAAGTCCGCTAAAAACTCATTTACAATAATTACTTTTTTATCATTTGTCAATATTCCAATCCGATATTTACCATTTTCAATTTCGTAATTATATATTTTTGAAAACTCCACAGTCAGATATTTTAAATCTAAATCCGTTTCCTTTACCTTTTGATAATCCTTTCCACTTTCCATAACTTTTACAATTGGTTCGTAACTAATAACAAGAAATACGACTGAACATATAATAATCACCCTATCCAGTAATTCTATCCACTTTTTTTTCATTCTTTTCATCCTTTTCCATAATAAAATCTTCAAAAAAGTTACTCCGATAAAATAGCATCCCTTTATCGTCTTCCCTTAACCGTTCATAAACTTCTCTTGTCACACGAAATTCTTTTTTCTGTTTACCAATGCGGAAGGTAAGCATATAAAAAATATCCTTACTCATGAAACTTCCACTTTCTTCTGCACAGGCAAAGATCATTTTCTGTGATATAATTGGTGCATTTTTCTTCTCCACTACAGACTTTGATTCCAGAACTGCATAAACTTTTTTTACTCCAAACATAATCCCACTCCCTTACTTTGGCATTGCTACATGAGCTATAAATGTTCCATTCATTTCTTCAAAATCAATTATTCCATCATATTTTTCCACCGTATCCCGAACACTTTTCAGACCAATTCCATGTTGCAAATAATTTTCCTTTTTTGTTTCAAAACAAGGATTGGTTTCAAGCACAGAAATCCGAACTGGATTCTTAACAACAACATTATACATACCATGCTGTTCACAAATATGTACAAAAATCGCCCGGTAAGGCTCACCTTCTTCCTGAGCTTCAATCGCATTATCTAGTAAGTTAGACAAAAGAATGGCCATATCCATCTCCATCTTGCTTTCAATTTTCACCGTCCACTGAATACGCAATTCCACTCCCTTCATTCTGCACAAAGTCCTTTTTTCATTTAGCACCGCATTAATCATGCTGTTACCATCTAAAAACACAATCGGGTTTTCTGGGATACTTCCCATTTGTTCCCTTATCTGTTCCTTTACTTCTGTAACATTTCCAGTCTCCAGAAGTCTTAAATAAATTCCAAGGGAACGTCTTATGTCATGACGTATTTTTCTGGCGTCATAATAATCCTCTTCTATTTTCAGAATATTCATCTGCTGTTGTTTCATCCGCTCTTTTATTAATATATTTTCCTGCAATAATTTATCATTACTTTTTATCTCAAAAACAGCCCCCAATAACAGTAGTGACATCATCTGCACGTTCAGCAGAATCCATCCTGTATATTCCTGTCCCGGTATGTCTGTCGATTTACTTTTTCCCCATATTAGAAATAACCAAATCAACAAAAAATTTCCAATTCCATATACCATGCTACAATATCGTTCTATACGGGTTGTCTTGTAATCTTTGTGGATTAATGTCATTAAGATACACAACACGGCAATATATGTCACCCCCTGCAGATAAAACGCCAAAACTTCATTGGTTGTCTCCACCTGTTGTGTTTTCTGAATAACACCAGAAATACTCTTAATAAAAATAGAACTCCCAATCCGCACAATCATATTAAAGATAATTACTCCTCCGACGATTCCTTCCTGAAAAATCACCGTTCCATTCATAATAATCCTGCAATACATCACCATAACAACAATCCAGAAAATAGCAAAAACTATAAAATTATTATAAAAGAATCCAAATCCAAACCAGCACAATATGATTCCTATTAACAAAGCAATTTTTTTATTTTTTGCTTTTATACCAAGGCAATTATTAAGAAATAATATGGTTACTACTGATTCCAGAATTCCAAACAAAACTATCATTATTCTTATATTCTCCACTCCCTTCACATCTCCTTTCTCAAGTATTTTAGAAATTCCCTCCGAATTTCATCACGATTTCCCCTGCTGATTGTAAAGCATATTCCCTTGTGCAAAAAAACCTTATCCCCTTTCATTGTTGAAATATATTTCATATTCAATAAAATTCCTTTTTGTACTTGTAAAAAAGAATGTTCTTTCAATTCATTCAGGTAATCGGAAATTTTTCCCCGAATCCGTTTCACTTCTGTCTCTGCAACGATCCGAAGATAATGTCCCTCGCTTTCTATATAAAAGATTTCCCCACTCTTTATTTCATAACTCGTTTTTCCCGATTTAAAACAGATAACTTCATTTTCCAATTCCAGTTCTTTTTTCAGAAATAAAATAGCTTCCGTCATCTCGCTTATTATATTTTTTTTGCGTATAAAACGTATTGGTCTCATGTGTATTGCTTCAAAAACCATTTCTTCATGATTACTGATAAAGAAGATTCTGATTTCCTGATTCTCTTTTACAAGCTCTTTTGCCACTTCAATTCCATTCATCTTTGGCATATCTATATCAAGAAAGACTGCTGATATCTTTTCCTCTCGAGTTTTTTCAATCAAATCCTGTCCCCTGTTAAAGCTAAGTACCTGATAGGAAAACTTGTCCTGTATCATATGCTCACGGATAAAATGTTCCATAATATCAAGCTGTTCTGTTTGATCATCGCATATTGCTATATTAAACATTATTTTTCTTCTCCTTCAATCCATAAAAAATAAGAATCAGTCATAGTTATACTATAACTGATTCTTCACATACTTCAACCCATCTGGCAGGATTTACGACTTTAGGGCAGAATTTACATCATTTCATAACTCATCATCTCATATCTTAACCTTGTACCTTCTCCAATCTCCTCTGGCAAAAGTGCCCTTGCCACACATTTTAATTCATCTGCCGGATTGGTAAGATTCTTAAGATACGCATAATCTCCGTCAATTCTTTCTACCACATACTGCTGCTCGCCAAACAAATCTGTCATCCTATCTTCCTCCCAAATAAATAATTCCCACAGCCATCAGAAACTGTATTATCAAAATTGCAGGCACACCCAATGAAAATTTCTTTTTCTTCGTCTTATGATGGAAAACCTTCATTCCTGCTAATGCTCCAATACTTCCACCAATTACTGCCACGATAATTAACGTTGCTTCCGATATCCTCCATTGATTCTTAACCGCCTTATTCTTGTCAGCTCCATAAATCAGAAATGATCCGATATTCATACAAAGCAAATAAATTAGTATATATTTCATTGTACTATTTCCAATCCTTAATTTGCAATAAAAAAGAGTTCCCAGGGTATTATACTTTTTCAATAGCCTCTTTGAATTTTTCAGATTCATATACCACTAAAAGCATTTTTTATGGACCACTTAGTAACTCTTCCAACTTTAGCCTGTATTCATTATCTAACAGAACAATATCCATAAAAGAATCATCTGATGCAACAAAAAAATAATGTAACTCGCACACTGCCTTAGCCCCGTTCATCTGTTCCGCAGCAGATGGTTCAATATTTATTAATACCTTATCAATCCTGCCCCTTCCATCCGTTTCCGCTTTCTTCCAATTCCTAGTCATTCGTCAATACCAGCTTATTTGCTACATTTTTTTATCCATAACACGACCTCCAACAAGTTTACACTCATTTAATACGTAAAATATTTTATATAACTTGCTGAATAGCTTGAGTACATATAATAGTAATTTAATATTCCCGCATATGTGTATCCCCATTCTTTCTCTGTTTTAACTGTCCCCCACTCATTGTTCCAGGTTCTCCCTCATTTTATCTATACTGATTTCTCCCTCTGATGTCCATTCGCCAGTATCAGCATCCTTATACATATCTGCATTAATTATCTTAATCGCCTCTGGAATAAACCGTTCATACATACCATTCTCATTCTCATAATATTTTCCCATATAATCATACATCAGATAATAATAGTACCCTTTTTCTACATATTTCTCTTCACTATTCTTTCCAGACAAGCATATAACATAGCGATCACCTATGTTTACTTGTGGCTCATCAATATAGAATGCAAATATTTCATATTTGTTTTCACGTTCCTCTTCCGAATAATCACCATACCTTGTATAACCATATTTGCTATATATTTCATCTGCACGGCTTAATCTTCTGTATCCCTTTGTCTCCGCTATGGTTATTATACTATATTGACTCACATCATCGCCTTTCAAAACATCTGAAACCGCAAATGAATAATATGTTCTCGGAAATTCACCCAAATCATAATATACTACATCTAATACCTCACCTAAAACTATATTTTTCACGCTAATATCTTTATATAACATTTCAAAATTGTACTTAAACCCATCACCAAACTCATATGTCGCTGCGGGCGATGCAAATGTTTCATTCAAATATTCTATTTTAAAAATATCACATAAAGATGTTGTAAAATCCATATAATCCTCTACTTTTACAATTGAATTTACGCTTTCCTCAGTTACCTCTATGTTAATTTGTTCTTTTTCGCTTTTCTGCTGCACATCTGTAGGAGGTTGTTTTGCCCCCTCATTATAACTGCAACCACCCAAGCATATTAATATTACTGATGTAGTCATCAGAATTTTAAAAAAACTATTTTTCAAGATATTTAATTTCATTTTCAATCTCTCTTAACGTCATTTTACCTTCACTTAGCACTGACATTCTTTCCTTATTAACTATATCATACATTCCATCTATTGGGCAATATCTTGAATAGAGCCCCTCTTCATCAAGGCTATACTTTCCCATATAACTTCTATGTATACGAAAAAAATTTCCTTTTGCTTTGACGATTTATATATCTTTAACGCTTACAGAAGCAGAATTATACAATAAACCCCCTACAGACATTTTGCTGTAGAGGGTTCTCTTTCATAACCATATTTACACATTAATCGTAGCCGTCATTCCCAAATCTTCCTTAGACGCTTCCAGAATTGGATTCACCACCTCTGCAAGAAACTCTTCTACCTGTTCCTTGGAACGGCCCACATACTTACTTGGGTCCATGGTTTTTTCCAGTTCTTCCTTGGTAAGATTAAAAGATGGGTCTGCTGCAATCAAATCCAGGAGATTATTTTCAAGACCTCTCTCCTTCACATTCTTTCCTGCTTCCATAGAAAGCTGGCGAATTTTCTCATGGAGTTCTTGACGGTCACCGCCTGCCTTTACCGCATCCATCATAATATTTTCTGTTGCCATGAATGGAAGTTCAGACATTAATCTCTTGGTGATTACCTTGTCATAAACCACAAGACCATCTACCACGTTTAAATAAAGATCCAGAATTCCATCTACTGCCAAAAATGCCTCTGGTACGGATAATCTCTTATTTGCTGAGTCATCCAGTGTTCTTTCAAACCATTGCGTGGATGACACAATTGCAGGATTTAATGCATCTACCATGACATAATCCGCAAGAGAAGCCATACGCTCACAACGCATTGGATTTCTCTTATATGCCATTGCAGAGGAACCAATCTGATTCTTTTCAAATGGTTCTTCCACTTCCTTAAGATGCTGTAAAAGTCTGATATCATTCGAGAATTTGTGTGCACTTGCCGCAATGCCTGCAAGTACATTTAATACTCTTGTATCAACCTTTCTGGAATAAGTCTGTCCTGATACTGCATAGCAGTCAGTAAAGCCCATCTTCTGGGCAATCATTTTGTCGATTTGACGAATTTTTGCATGATCTCCATCAAATAATTCCAGGAAACTTGCCTGTGTACCGGTTGTACCCTTGGAGCCTAACAGTTTCATGTTGGAAATGACATGGTCAAGATCCTCTAAATCAAGTACCAGTTCATTCAACCACAATGTTGCCCTCTTTCCAACCGTCGTAGGCTGTGCCGGCTGAAAATGAGTAAATGCCAGTGTTGGAAGTGCCTTATACTGGTCAGCAAACTTTGCAAGTTCATTCATGACATTCACAAGCTTCTTACGTACCAGCTTAAGACCTTCTGTCATAATAATAATATCTGTATTATCTCCCACATAGCATGAGGTTGCTCCCAGGTGGATGATACCCTTTGCCTTTGGGCACTGAACACCATATGCATAAACATGGGACATAACATCATGTCTTACTAATTTCTCTCTTTCCTTTGCCACATCATAATTGATGTCTTCAGCATGTTCCTTTAATTCATCAATCTGCTCCTGCGTTATGTCAAGCCCAAGCTCCTTCTCAGATTCTGCAAGTGCAATCCATAATTTTCTCCAGGTCTTAAATTTCTTGTCCGGCGAAAAAATATACTGCATTTCCTTGCTTGCATATCTCTCAGCAAGCGGGGTCTGATATCTATCGTACATTTTTAGTACCTCCACTTTTATAATTAATTAAGATTGTTATTTTTCATAGGAACCGCGAATATCCTGCGTCGGCGGCTCTATTGGATAATTACCGGTAAAGCATGCATCACAGTAATCCTTATTTCCTTCCACAAGCTCACATAAAGACTCCACCGTAATATAGCCGAGTGAATCCGCTCCAATCATTTTACAAATCTCATCCACAGAATGATTATACGCAATCAGCTGGTCATGGGAAGGAATATCCGTACCAAAATAGCACGGATGCAAAAATGGTGGTGAGCTGATTCGCACATGAACCTCAGTCGCCCCTGCATTCTTGAGCATGCGGACAATCTTTTCACTGGTTGTCCCCCTGACAATAGAGTCATCAATCATGATTACCCTCTTGCCTCTGACAACCTCTGCCATGGCATTTAACTTAATCTTTACACTGGATTCCCGCTGTGCCTGTTTTGGTTTAATAAACGTTCTTCCAATATAGCTGTTTTTCATGAATGCCACACCATATGGAATGCCGGATTCCAATGAATATCCCAGCGCTGCGGCATTACCTGATTCTGGTACTCCTACTACGATATCAGCATCAACCGGATGAAGTCTTGCCAGAATACGCCCTGCCATGATTCTGGAATTATATACGCTGATTCCATCAATCCTGCTATCCATTCTTGCAAAATAGATATATTCAAATATACATCTTGCCGGTTTTACTGTTGCCATGCTCATATTAGATTCTATACCGGATGGAGTAATCGTAACAACTTCTCCCGGAAGCACATCACGCACAAATTCTGCACCAACTGCATCTAAAGCACAGGTTTCCGAAGAAAAGAAAAATGCATTATCCCTCTTTCCGATACAAAGTGGCTTAAATCCATGAGGATCTCTTGCACCAATCATTTTTCTCGGACTCATGACAATCAGGGAATATGCCCCCTTAATCTTCTTCATTGCATTGGCAACTGCATCCTCAACGGTTGGCGTATTTAGTCTCTCCCTTGCAATCAGGTATGCAATTACTTCTGAATCTATGGTTGTCTGGAAAATGGCACCGGTATATGACAATTCATCACGGAGTTCCAGTGCATTCAACAGATTTCCATTGTGAGCCAGTCCCAGAGTACCCTTTACATAATTCAAAACCAATGGCTGTGCATTCTCTCTCGTGCTGCTTCCCGCTGTCGAGTAACGCACATGTCCAACTCCAATGTTACCTTTTAATTTCTCCAGGATTTCCGGGGTAAATACTTCATTTACAAGTCCCATGTCCTTGTGTGACAATACCTTTCCCTTTGGTCCCTCCGTATCACTGACTGCAATACCACAGCTTTCCTGTCCTCTATGCTGGAGTGCATATAATCCGTAATAAATCGTTGAAGAGACATCATTCCCATCAAAATCATACACTCCAAAGACTCCACATTCTTCGTGGATTTCGTCATCTTCCAAATAATGATTCGTACCCATATTCTGATTCATCTCTTCCTATTCTATCTAGTAAATTCCTTGCCAGTCAACAGTGCATATGCTTCTTTATATTTATCAACCGTTCTTGTAACGACTTCCTCCGGAAGCAGATAATCATTATCCGGATTTGCCGTAAGCCAGTCTCTTACATACTGCTTATCAAACGACGGCTGTCCCTGTCCTACCGTATAACCTTCCAGCGGCCAGAAACGTGAGCTATCCGGTGTAAGCATCTCATCTCCAAGAACGACTTCTCCATTCTCATCCAGACCGAATTCAAACTTCGTATCTGCAATGATGATTCCTTTGCTTAAAGCATATTCTGCACATTTCTTATAAAGTGCAATGGTGTAATCCTTAATCTTGGTTGCGTAAAGAAGACCTTTTCCCGGGAACTTCTTCTCCAGAACATCGATGCTCTGTTCAAAAGAAATATTCTCATCATGATCACCAATTTCTGCCTTGGTACTTGGTGTATAAATCGGTTCTGCCAGTTTTTCGGATTCTTTCAGTCCTTCCGGAAGCTTAATTCCGCATACTGTACCATTCTTCTTGTAGCTTGCCCAGCCACTTCCCGTAATATATCCACGAACAATACACTCGACTGGAAGCATCTGAAGCTTCTTACACATCATACTGTTTCCTCTAAAACGATCCTGTCTGAAGAATTCCGGCATGTCATTTACATCTACGGAAAGCATGTGATTTGGCACCACATCCTTTGTAAAATCAAACCAGAACTTAGACATCTGTGTCAGAATGGCACCCTTGTCTGTAATTTTATTTTTCAAAATGTGATCATAGGCAGAAATACGATCGGTTGCTGCAATTACCAGACTGTCCCCGATATCATAAACCTCCCTGACTTTGCCTTCATACAGTAACTTAAATTCTTCCATCTTTGCACCTATCCTTCTTACGCATTTTAGCGGGATTTTATTCAATAATCCCAGTTAATCAAAATTATATATCATGACTGTCAAGAAATCAACTGACAAAATGACGAATACACGCCGGCAATTTCAATCAGTTCTTGCATATTTTCACATTAAAGTGTATCATCTAATTAATGAATCAAATATTATAACTGATTCATCAAATCATTTCGGGAGGGATTCTATGCAGGAAAAACGTCGTAGTAAAAGGCTTAAAGCTCATTTGGAACTAAACATATCCAATCTTTTTAAACAGGATAATGTGAATATTGGCGCACTCTCTTCCCCCATCACGGTTGTAGATGTGTCAAAACATGGTATTGGATTCAAATCAAAAGATATTATCCCTCTGGATTACTATTTCAATGCTGCCCTTCATCTTGGCGGCGAGCAGGACTGTTTGTATTGTGTTGTTAAGATTATACGCTGTATTCCGGCTGAAAATGATGAATATCTGTATGGATGCGAATTTATCGGAATGGCTCCGGTACTAAATTATATCTTTGACAATTATGAAAAAAGCCTTAATGAATAATTTCATGGAAAAATATAAGAACCTCTCTGATATCAGTACCAGAGAGGTTCTTTTTTATTTGTCACCACTTAAATATTTTTCAATATCTGCAATTGCTTCCTTTTCATCGTTACCTTCGGCAGAAACCGTAATTTCTTCTCCCTCATTCAGTCCAAGCGTCATCATGCCCATAATGCTTTTTGCATTGAATTTTTTGGAACCGCTTTCTACATAAATCTTACTCTCATACTGGCTGGCCACCTGCACGAGCACTGCAACCGGTCTTGCTTCCAGACCTGATTTAATCTGTACTGTAATCTTTTTCGTTGTCATATTTTCTCCTCCTTGTCACCTCTAAGGTTCTCCGCTATTTCACTTATTTTTTTCAATCTGTGATTTACCCCTGACTTACCAACAGGTTCCGATAACAGCATTCCCAAATCCTTCAATGGCATGTCGGGATTTTCCAGTCTTACCCTCGCAACTTCCTCCAGCCCCTCTTTCAGACTTCCCAGGCCTACTGTATCTCGGATATACTCTATATCTTTAATCTGCTTAATCGCTGCCGCAACAGTTTTATTCAGATTAGCGGTTTCACAATTTACCTTACGATTGACACTATTACGCATTTCTTTTAATATCCTGACATTTTCCATGTTCATGAGTGCCACGTGTGCCTCCATGACATTCAGAATTTCCACAATCTGCGTCCCCTCTTTTATGTATACCACAAAACTTTTCTTTCTCTGAACAACCTTGGATTCCAGTTCAAAGGTATTAATCATATCCCGTAGCTGCCGGGCTTTTGCCTCACTATTGCAAACCACTTCAAAATGATAGAACTTATTCGGGTCACTTAAAGAACCAGTTGCCAGAAATGCTCCACGGATAAATGCACGTTTACAACAGGACTGTTGTGTAATCAGGCTTCCCACCATAATACTCTCATCCAGTTCCATGTTATCATTCAGAATACGGAACGCTTTTAAGATCCGCACCGCATTCTCATGCTTTCTTATGATGACAGTATACGCATTACTTTTATTCAGCCGGTTATTGGCATTAATGGCAATTTCTGCATTTACATCAAATGCCATTTTAAGCAAGCGGTAAAATTTCTGTGCTACCAGAACATTTTCCGTAGCAATCTTAATGGAGTAGGAATCCTCCTCTGAGATCCGGATGCTGCCACACATACTGAAAATTGCTGCCAGTTCTGCAATCTGGCAATGCCTGGCACCACCCCCCCCCCCCCCCCCCCCCCC
>CAMEUH010000014.1 GCA_945938055.1 uncultured Eubacteriaceae bacterium
TACGCATTTTGTATATCCATCGCAAAATGCATCTAGTTAGGGGCAAAATCCCCTAAAACCCTGGATATTTATATAGGTGTGTCACTTTTTGACACACTTTTTGAAAAAGTACGCCACTTTTTGACACACCTTTTGGAAAAGTGCTCCACTTTTTGGCACACCTTTTTTAAAGATAATTTTTCGCGCCTTGGATGGTGTGTCACTTTTTGACACCCTTTTCGGAAAAGTGTGCCACTTTTTGACACACCTTTTGAAAAATGGCTCCACTTTTTGACACACCTTTTTACAAGAACAAATTTCCTTCAAAAATAGAATTCATAATTTACATTATGAGAAGTTCGCCGATGGAACAGTGAAATGCATTGAAGATGAGATACCGTTTGAAGTGCCGGAAGGGTGGGAATGGTGTAGATTTGGTAGTGTTGTTGCTTTGATGAGCGGGACAACGTATCCTGCGGAGAAAGAACTTCTATCTGGAACTCGTTTGTATGTAAAAGTAGGAGATATGAATCTTCCAGGGAACGAATATGAAATCAGTACATCCTCACGCTATCTTGATGAATATAATATTTCGCATTTGATACCAGTTAATAGTGTCATTTTTCCAAAACGAGGTGGAGCAATCGCAACTAACAAAAAAAAACTTGTACTGCGAGATGAAATCCTAATTGATTTGAATACGATGGCATTTACGCCAATTTCACCAGTAAACCTGATGTATTGTTACTACTGGTTTCTTTCTATTGATTTGGGTAAAATCAATAGCGGGTCCAGTGTACCGCAAATCAATAACAAAGATATTGAACCTCTTTTGTTCCCAGTTCCTCCTACTTTCGAGCAAGAGCGAATTGTACAGGCTATAGTTCCTCTATTAGATGCAGAACAAAAGATCAGTGCTGCAGGAGTTGAAGTCACGCAAATAATCAGTCGAGCTAAAGCTAGAATCCTCGACCTTGCTATTCGTGGTCAGCTTGTACCACAAAATCCGGATGACGAGCCAGCTTCTGTACTCTTAGAGCGTATCCGTGCAGAAAAAGAAGAACTGATAAAACAGGGTAAAATCAAGCGAGATAAGAAGGAATCCATCATCTTCCGAGGTGATGATAACTCTTATTATCGTTATAAAGGAGAAAAAGAGGTTTGTATTGATGATGATTTACCTTATAAACTTCCAGATGGATGGATATGGGCTATATTGCCAGAAGTAGTATTATTTCAAGAAGGTCCAGGTATACTAAAAAAAGATTTCAGAGATGAAGGTATTCCTTTAATTCGTATTTCAGGTTTGCAATCTTACAAAGTTCTTTTGGACGGATGTAATTATTTAGATCCTGTTATGGTTGAAAACAAGTGGAAACATTTTAAACTTGAATTGGGAGATATAATATTGTGTACAAGTGCCTCTATAGGCAAAGCTTCAATTGTTGGTCCAGAAGCTGTGGGGGCAATACCATACACTGGTCAAATAAGGTTTAAGATGACCCAAGCTCTCATACGAGAATATTTTTTGTATTTTGCTAATTCAAATACTTACCTAAATCAGATTAATCGTATGAAAACAGGAAATTGCATACAGCATTATGGACCAACACATTTAAAAGAAGTGTATATACCAATACCACCTTTTAAAGAGCAAGAACGAATTATAAAACAAGTAGCTTCATTACTTTCATCAATTCATGAAATAGAAGAAAGCATTACCATGTAACAATCTTGTCAATCAAGGACTGCTGCTCTGTGGCAGTCCTTCTTAAATATATTCTTGTTGTCTCTATACTTTCATGCCCCATAAGGTCTGCAAGCAGAGCAATATCGTTGTATTTTTCCAAGAAATTTTTCGCATATAAATGCCTAAACGAATGTGGATAGATTACTTTTGAATCTAAACCATATTTATCAGCATAATTCTTAAGTTGCTGTGATATGCCACGTGCGGTAATACGTTCACCGAAACGATTTAAAAATAGATACCCAGTTGTGCGTTGTTCTTCTAATAACCATTTCTGTGTTTCTTCCCGAAGCTTCTTTGGAATATACAATCGGCGCAGCTTGCCACCTTTGCTGTATAGGTCAAAATAACCAAGATTAACATGCTCTATTTTTATACGGATAAGTTCACTTACTCTTGCTCCAGTAGCACCTAAATACCATACAACAAAATACCACTGCATATTACCATCTCTTTTCAACTGCTTTTTCAGAAATGTGTAATCTGCATTGCTTACAACATTTTCTAAAAATGTTTTCTGCTGAATTTTAACTGCGCTTAATCGTAATTTGTCCTTTCCAATGTAGTCCAAATACTTGTTGATTGCTTGTATTCTAAGGTTTACGGTTTTAGGTTTGAAAAATTCCATCAAGTATCCTTTGTATGCGTGAAGATTCTCAATGTTAAAATCTTTATAATTGGTTATAAAATAGTCTACCGTCCATAAATACACAGAAATCGTATGCTGTGATAGATTTTCCTTCTTCAAATAGTCTTCAAATGATTGTTTCATTCTGTACCTCCAATTGATGTGAATGTTAGCGAAATTCTTTGTCAATTGAAATTATAATATGGTCAAGAATGCTGTTTTCTCTTATTATGAGAAGATAGGTGATGAAATACGTTGTATAGACGAGGAAATACCGTTTGATGTTCCCGATAATTGGAGTTGGTGCAGGCTTGAAAATTGTTGTTCAAAGGAAATAAAACGAGGAAAATCTCCTAAATATTCAGATATAGGTAATACACTTGTCTTTGCTCAAAAATGTAATACAAAATACGACGGAATAAATATAAGTTTAGCATTATATCTTGATGAAGCTACTTTAAAAAAGTATTCTGATGATGAATATATGCAAGATGGAGATACGGTTATCAATTC
Organism: uncultured Eubacteriaceae bacterium; assembly: GCA_945938055.1. Taxonomy (GTDB): domain Bacteria; phylum Bacillota; class Clostridia; order Lachnospirales; family Lachnospiraceae; genus MGBC120314. The sequence goes on from CAMEUH010000014.1 coordinate 2,871, forward strand.
AACGGGTACAGGTACTTTGGGTAGAGTTGGAATTTATAGAGCTTCAGACAATATTAAAAATTCTCCTATTGTCCCGGACTCTCACGTTACGGTAATCAGGACATACAATTGCATCAATTCGGACTATGCTTATATTTTTCTGAAAGCACTGCAAAGTGAACTAGAAAAAATGGGGGAAGGTTCAACAAACCAAAAGGAATTAAAGCCTTTGACATTGAAACAGTTACTTGTTCCATTACCACCTATTCAAGAGCAAAAGCGTATAATGCATTATATAATTTCATTTTATACCAAACTTTATAACATAGAAAAGAGCCTTAGTTGAGGCTCCTTTCTATGTCCTTTATTTGTAATAATAGTTTGTCTATCAAATCCACAATTCGTTGTTGTTCTTCAAATGGCGGAAACGGAATTACTGCTCTTTTTAGCATATCTTGTGTTAGCTGATTAATTGCTGTTGAGTTGCTATCGTTAAACACGTTGCGAAACAAATTGGAACGAAGATAATGTAAAACATACTTGTAATAGTCTGTTCTGTAAACAGCCATAAATGCACCAAATGATGCTGGCTCTTCCATATTGCCAATAAGAGCACATTTTCCAACAAGCGCCTTACTACCATTTCTTGCACATATCAAAATATCATTAGGCTGAACATACTGATTATCTCTAATTTGGGTTTTCACACGAACTAAGTCATCTAAATCAATTTTATCATTTACTATATTGCTTGAACGCAAAACAATCGTACCGTCATCAATAATATCTGTTGGTCGATATGTAAGTCCAATATTAGTAGTTCCAATCATAGATAAATTACACCACTCCCAACCATTTGGTAATTCAAATAACAGTTCTTCGTCAATGCAACGCTCCTTGTCATCGAAAAACTTCTCATAATAAGAGTTATCATCACCTCGGAAGATAACGGATTCCTTCTTATCACGCTTGACTTTCCCTTGTTTAATAAGTTCTTCTTTTTCTGCACGGATGCGTTCTAAAAGAACAGATGCCGGCTCGTCATTCGGGTCTTGTGGAACAAGTTTACCGCGAATGGCGAGGTCAAGGATTTTCGATTTTGTAGAACTAATAATCTTGCTAAGTGTTTCTTTACTTTCTGAAATACTATCAATTAATTTTATGGCAGAATTCAAAGCATTACTAATTCTAACTTGTTCATTATATGGAGGCACAGGAATCCACAATGTTTTTAATGTTGCAGCCTTGATACCCGCTACAGTGCTTCCTGTTTTATTAACATATAGTTGATGTTGAAAAAAATCGCTCAATATAAACATTAAGATAACATAATTTATTAATTCATTCTTTGAACCATAATGCTGGAATGTAATTAATCTTTGTCCTGCACTAAATTTTTCTATATCAGCTAAAGCTGCATTACCTAAAGGAGCTTCTGTTGTAAATAAAATATCCCCTTTTTTAGAAACGCCACGTTGTTGTCGGTCTTTAAACTCCTCTTCCGATATATAATCGTCAATGGTATAGTCAATATATCCCGATTTAACATTTTTAGCTGTGATCAAAGGTATTCCATTAGTTATTTTGGTTGGTGTTGCACCTCGGTAATCTATAAAATTATATATATTGTTTAACCTGCACCATTCCCACCCTTCCGGCACTTCAAACGGTATCTCATCTTCAATGCATTTCACTGTTCCATCGGCGAACTTCTCATAATGTAAATTATCCTCACCCACAAAGATAATTGTATCATTCTTAATATCCTTAGCTTTCAGCTTTCCTTCTTTCACCATCTGCTTTTTCTGCTCACGGATACGCTCCAGTAATACAGATGCCGGTTCATCATTCGGATCCTGTGGAACTAATTTACCACGAATAGCAAGGTCAAGAATTTTTTGTCTTAATGCTTTTGTATCCATTATTCTTCCACCTCTCCTATAAGTGCTTCCAGCTCGGTTACAGCTTTAGATATGTTCGCTGATTTTTCCTTTATCTGTTCTAATAACTCTGCCAGAGTATAATCATCCGCCCCGGTATCACTCTTCATCCAAGTAATATCAAGGCTTGTCTTATCTCTTGCCAAAATCTCCTCATAGGTAAATTTTCTCCATCTACCGTTTGGATTCTCCTCGCTGTATGTTTCTTTACGGGCAGATAAATCACCATCTGCATAGCAAGCTACGAAATCGTCAAAATCCTCTTTTTTCAATGGATTCGTCTTACCAAAAGAAGGCATATCATTTCTAAGGTCATATATCCATACTTCTTTTGTATTGTCTTTATCAGTCTTTCCTCTTGTAAAGAAAAGAACATTTGTCTTAACACCCTGAGCATAAAAAATACCGGTAGGCAGTCTAAGGATTGTGTGTAAATTACACTTTTCCATCAAGTCCTTACGAATACGCTCACCATCGCCATCTGCGAATAATACATTATCAGGAAGAACCACTGCAGCTCTCGCCTTACCATCAGTATTTAAACTTCTGTAAATATGTTGTAAAAAGTTCAATTGCTTATTGCTTGTAGGGAAAGTAAAGTCATCTCTGGTTGCACGTTCTCCCCCCTTCTTTGTTCCAAATGGTGGATTTGTAAGTACCACATCATACCCCTTCATATCCTTACCAGCATTAGACAAAGTATCTGCAAGCTTAATCTCACCTTCAATGTCATGCAACATTGCATTCATCAATGCAAGTCTATGAGTATCATGAACCAATTCACTTCCCGTAAATGCCTCTTCTCTTTCAAATTTTGCTGTATCAGCATCCAATTCGAATAAATCATCAGTATTCTCACGCACATACTGACTTGCTGAAATCATAAATCCAAATGTACCACAAGCAGGGTCATTACAACGTTCACCTGGTTGAGGTTTTACCAATCTAGTCATAACATCAATTAAAACTCTTGGTGTAAAATACTGACCAGCTCCGGATTTCTTTTCATTCGCATTTTTCTCTAATAACCCTTCATAGAGATTTCCCAATCCCTCTTCACGGGCAGAAAACCAATCAAGCCCATCAATTGTTGTAATAATCTTCTCAAGATTCTTAGGCTCATCAATATTAGTTGCTGAACCCTGATAAATCTCACGCACACGACCGGTACAGTTCTCACCCAGATGATTTAATAACTCCTTATAAAACTTTTTCAGTTCCACACCACTCTTAGATTTTAAAACGTCCCAGCGATAACCTTCCGGAATCTGCGCTTCTGCTCCTGTTTCTTTTGCCATTTTTAAGAACAAAATATATGTGAGCTCCGTTACATATTGGTGATATGTAATTCCATCATCTCGTAATACATTACAGAGATTCCAGAGCTTTGATACAATTTCCTGTGTTGTCATGCGGTTCTTCCTCCGTCATCGTACAGATACTCATTAAGTTCTATTACGACACTTTCTAATTTATTTCCAAATACTTTATTTATCTTTGCAAATCCACCCTGTGACTTAAAACGGCTGTCTTCATCAAAAACCTGTACATTAAGTACTGATTCATTCAAAAGATAATCTTCCATACGCTTAATCCAATTTTGCTCCTGCATAGTAAAGGTATGTGCCTTGCGTAATCTATCAACAGCTTTTCTAATTCTTGCCTCGTGGCTAATTAGCACAGAACCAATTGCATATCGACGAATTAAGCTAATAATGTCTGCTGCCATCTCCTCATTTGTAAGTTGAGAAATAGCAGTATTCAACTGTTGCACTGTATAACCTTCTCTGTCCAAAGTAAGCAACAAGGATTTTAAGCTTTCACGTGTAAGTTCACGTGGTCTTGTACAAATAATTTTTAAAGCTGCAATTTCATTAATGTTCGCTTGCACATAATTTGAAAATGCATCCAAATAATCTTCCGGACGAGCATCCTGATTGCCATAACCTCTTGTATGACTAATCAACTCATCTTCCTTATCTGAGATCACAACAGGTCTGCCACCGTTTGGTTTACTCTCCTGAAGCATCCTGAATAAATCATAGTAGGCAAGCAGTCGTTTCTTTGCATCTTCCGGCTTCCTATTTTGTAAATCTACAACAAACTGTGTCGGATCCATACCACCGGACATATCAATAAAATGCTCCATTGTTTTAGAATCAATACTTTTCTTTTTACGCTGTAATTTTGCAATTACCTGATTAATCTGATTCTGTACATGAGCTTCATCTTCCATCTCCTGCAAACCATCTAACAACTGCGTAAATGTCGTGGCAGGATTCGCCACTACTGGTTTCATAGTGCTTACATCTTCAAGTGCATCATACACACCAACTGGGTCAAATATTTCAAAATGCGTTTTATGAATTTCCTTACATAAACGCGTTGCTCTTCCCAACATCTGCTCAAAAAGAATTCTTGATTTTACACGTCTCATAAATACAAGCGTAGATATGGACGGAACATCAATACCTGTAGTCAACAAATCTACAGTAACAACTATTGACGGATAATCCTCATTCTTAAATCTCTTTATCTTTTCCTGTATTTTCTTTTTGTTTCCGTTCGCAACACTACCAGTAATTTTGATGATAGCTTCATTATCCACACCAGTTGGTTTATATATATCTCTCAAAATTGATACTATTGTATCCGCATGGTCATCATTTACTGCATAAATTAAAGTTTTTCCTTGTTCTTTTGGAGATTCTGGGTCTATATACTTGGCTATCTCCTCTAAAACAGTTCTATTAAACGGCTCTGTAATAACTTGTCTATTAAATGTTTCCACATCAAAATCAAGTTCATCTTCCAATAATTCACTGTTGGTAATTTCTCCTGTAATCGGGTCGTATATTGTTACAGTTTCCCCTTGCTTGTAATGAATACCCTCTGAACTCAGTTTTGTTTTCAATTCATGTGGCGCATCATGATCTACCAAATATCCTTCAATAACTGCTTCTCTGTATGTATACTTAAACACCGGTTGTCCAAATATCTCTGTCGTCTGTAATGCCGGTGTTGCTGTAAGTGCTATTTTTACAGCGTTAAAATACTCTATAACAGACCTGTATTTACTCTGATATTCTCGCTGGTCTCTGTAGAGAACTTCATCCTCACACATTTCCTTATCAAGGATATATCCTCTGTGTGCTTCATCAATAATAAGCAAATCATAATCAGATACCGCAGGCATAGTTTCACCATTATTATACATAATACGCTTAACCATTCCCTGCACTGTTGATATATGAATTCTGGTCTCTTTATCAATAGTCTTATCCTCTAAACCCTTAATATTATATATATCATCAAGGGTTAAAAGGTCTTCCATCTTCACTTCTTCAAATACATCCTGTGCTTGTTCTCCTAAAGCTGTACGGTCAACAAGGAACAAAATGCGACGAAAACGTTCTGTTTTTAAGAAACGATAAATCATACCTAATACAGTTCTTGTTTTACCCGTACCTGTTGCCATCGCTAGCAGTGCTGTCTGTTTCCCGCTAATTACTGCTTCCTCTGCCGCCTTAATTGCATTTAACTGATATGGTCTTAAATTTAACCCGTCTTTGTCTGTAAGTAAATCATACGGCATTTCTTTCAGTTCTTTATTTCTACTGTCAACATCAGCCGCAAGAAGTTCTTCCATTCCATCAGGGCTCATCCAACCATGTAATGCCATAGGAGAATTGTCTGGCTTTCTCAAATCCAAACACCAAATACCGGACTTTGTCTTATACTGTTCCAAATATGGTCTGCCATTTGTAGCAAATGTAAATGGAACCTTAAACTCTCCCCATTTACCTATAACATACTTTTCATCCTCTTCTCGGATGCATCTCGGATAATCTTTCCCCTGATAATCAATAACAGAAGGTATATCCTTATGAATAGCTTTTGCTTCGATAATACCAACTAATTTTTCACCAATAAAAAGTGCATAATCTGCATAGCCTCGATTACCAACTGTTGAATTGGTAGGATACTCTGCAATAGCAAGTTTTCTTCCCTTTGTAGGTCTTACACCCTTAGAATAACGGATATTTTCTGTGTCCGCTTCCCATCCTACCATTCGTAACTGTTCATCAATTAAAAATCGAGTTTCAGCTTCCGTTTTAGGTCTCTGATTAGCAACCTTGTATGCCTGCTTTTTACGTTCTTCTTGAGCAACTTTTGGAGCATTTGCTGCATTTTCTTCAGCCTGCTTTGCAAGTTCTGCTTCTTTCTTTTCTTCTGCCACCTTATCAACAGGAACTATCATTACATTTTCTTCCGGCATAACAAAATCCTTATGGGTATAACTCCAATCCCCATAAGTCTGCATAAACCACTCACACATACCATATGCCATAGGCAAGAAATTCTTACTATCTGTTACAGACGAATAGTTCTCGTGAACTGCCTTATTTCTGACCTTTCTAAGTCCGTGCAATATGGTAGCTAAATCTCTTGTTAATAAACCTTCTCTGACTAAAGCATCTATTCTAGCCACAGCAGTATTATCCTGTGGCAACGCAATTCTATCATATGTAAACATTAGATTTACGATAGTTTCACCAATCATTCCCAATTTCATCAAACATGAATTAGAATCTGAATAACAGTACTTTTCTGCTAGTTTTCCAAAGTTCGCAAGTACCGGAAAATCTTTTTCCAAAAATTCAAAATTTGAAACCATAGCTCCCTCCTATCCTTCGTTTAACTTCCTGATAAATTTTATTATCGGAAGATGATGGTTTAAAAAATTATTTTTTATCCGGAACAATATCCAAAATATCATCCATCTTACAATCCAGTGCCAAACAAATCTTTTCTAATACCCCTACACGTACATCTTCATTTCTGCCAAGCTTTGCCATTGCATTTGTACTGATTTTAGCCTCTCTTATAAGCTCTGTTTTCATCATTCCACGCTCATTTAAGATGCCCCATAATTTATCATAATTAACCGCCATTTTAATCCTCCAATTTCGATGAACAATCTGACATTTATACTGCATAATATTATAGCACTTTTTGCCGTGTTTCTCAATCAGAAATTGAAGTTTGCAATTTGCAAAAATACATCAGCTACACTTTCACATTTTCATTATACCAAACCCATCTGTCCAATAATCCTCCCACCAAAAATGCCGGTCAGATTGCTCCAACCGACACTTCACATTCACTATTTTTAATTCAACTCATTCCACACATCCACATAATCCTGCAATCCACCCGGACGCATTGCAATACTCACATAACTTGCAGGCTCTTTCCTTGCAAGTCTGGCAAGAATCCCTGCATCCTCCGGCTCATCAAATACAACCTGCGCCTCTGCCTTATCACAGTCAATCACAAGTTCCTTGCCATTCATATCCGTCATAACAACCGCATTCCTGCTGCCATCATACTGATACACTGTATATTTTAATGCCACGTGCTCACCTTCTCTAAATCATCCCAAAATGCTCCAACGCATACTTAATCGCCTTTTCCTTCTCCGCCGGACACTGAGGTTGTCTGCTATCCTTCGATTTCGGCAAGTTATAATTCTCCCCAACCTCTATTCCACACTTTCTTTTTACCTGTGAAATATACAGATTAGAAACCTTCAACCCATGCTCTTTCAGCACATATTCCTGAATTTCCTTATAAGTCGCCTTACTCTCTGCTGAAGTCAAATCCAGTTCATCTAATTCTATTTCAACCTCGATTACATCATCCGGTTTTCGTTGGGACAAAAGAACAACTGTCTCCACATGCACCGTATGCCCAAACTGGTCCACCGCCTGCACTTTCTTCACCTCATATCCCTTTTCCCGCAGAAATTTCAAATCTCGCGCGAGTGTCGCACTATCACAGCTTACATACACCACTCGCTTAGGCTCCATGGATATGATGGTCTGAAGAAGCACCTCATCACAGCCTTTCCGTGGTGGGTCTACCACAATCACATCCGCTGTCGGTTTTTGTCCCGTTTGCTTCATTTCCCGTTCATAGAACTCCGGCAGAACCTCTTCTGCCTTTCCCACGAAAAATTCCGCATTTTCAATCCCATTAATTCTTGCATTTTCCCTGGCATTCTCAATGGCCTGCGGAATAATTTCAACGCCATAGACTTTCCTGCTGTTTTTTGCCAGAAACAGTGAAATTGTTCCGATGCCGCAATACAAATCCCATACCGTTTCTTTTCCGGTAAGTCCTGCATATTCCAATGCCTTTGCATATAACTTCTCTGTCTGAACCGGATTGACCTGGAAAAATGATAATGGGGATATCTGGTAACGAATATCTCCAATAATATCCTCAATATACGGCTTTCCCCATAATGTCTTAATTGTATTTCCCATAATGACATTGGTCTTTTCACGATTTACACTAATAGAAATAGATGTCATGCCTGCAAATTTGTAAAGCTTTTCCACTAGCTTTTCCGAACTCTTTAGTTTTTCGTCATTAATCACGATACAGACCATAATCTGTCCGGTATGAAATCCCTTCCGAATCAGGACATGACGAACTACGCCGGTATGCTTTTCTTCGTCATAAGCAGACACATGGTTCTCCTCCATGAACTCCCGAACCATAGCCAGAATCTGCTCGTTTACCGGATCTCCCAGAAAACATTCCTTTGTCTCAATGATGGAATGAGTGCGTCCAGCATAAAATCCCATGACAATCCTTCCATTTTTATCCACGCCTACCGGAAATTGTGCCTTATTACGATAATGCCAAGGCTCCTCCATGCCAATGATTGGCTCCAGTTCATAAGTGCACGGCAAAATACCGCCCAGACGTTCCAGATTATTGACTACCAGCTTTTCCTTAAAACGAAGCTGACTCTCATAAGACATTTCCTGAATCTGACAACCGCCACACTGTCTTGCGATTGGGCATCTTGCTTTAACACGGTCCGGCGACGGAGATACTAATGATAAAAGTTTCCCATAACCATAGGTCTTCTTTGCCTTTATCACCTTCACCTCAGCCACGTCTCCTACGACTGTGTCCTTAACAAATAAGGTATAGCCATTATATTTGCCTATACCTTCTCCATTATTGCTGATATCTTCAATTGTAATCGTTACAATATCATTTTTCTCAATTTGATGATTCTTTTTTTCACTCATAAAACTATATTTCATCCTTTAATTTCCGGTCTTGCGGATATTGCTTTCAAGAAGCCTGTTATATCCCAACCAGTCCATGCTTTCATTTGCGTTAAAAATCTCTGTCACCTGCTCAATCTTGGCATCCAGATTATCCGCCATGCTTAAGACAAGCGCCTCAATCAGTGCCGGTTTCTTTGGTGAACCAAATTCAAATTCCCCATGATGTGCCACAATGCAATGCTTAATTTCCGAAGCAAGCTTTACCGGGAAATCTGGAAAATTCCTAAGCTTTTCATCAATCATTTCTACACCGATGACAATATGTCCCAGAAGCTGACCTTCATCCGTGTAATCATTAAGCGGAAATGCAGATAGCTCCCTTGTCTTTCCAATATCATGCAGAAGTGCGGAGAGCACCAAAAGATCCTTATTTAAGATTGGATATAAATCTCCCAGCATACTGCAGACCCTTGCCACGGATGTGGTATGTTCCAGAAGTCCACCCACAAATCCATGATGAATCGTCTTCGCTGCAGAACTCTGTTTAAATTTCTTTACAAATTCTTCATCCTCCACAAAAAAGCTTTCTGCAAGTTTTTTTATGTATGGATTCGTAAAATTCGTAATATATCCCATTAACTCGCGATACATCTCATTGATATCCCGTGCGCTCACCGGAAGATAATCCTTCGGATCGTATTCTCCCTCTTCGCATCTTCTGGCACGTTCAATGCTAAGCTGCAGTGTTCCGTTAAAAGTACTTAAACGTCCCGTTACTTCCACGTAATCCATCGCTTCAAATTCATTGATACCTGAAGACATCGGATCCCATATTTTGCAATCCAGTGTTCCTGTCTTATCCTGCAGGATTACATTTTCATATTCCTTTCCTGTCTTTGTCATTGCAGATGATTTCTGCTTGCATAAATAGACCGATGTAATTCTGTCTCCATCCCGTAAGCTGTCAATATATCTCATAAATCCTCCATTTATCTAATGTTCTCCAAGAATAATCGTAAAGATAATCGGGACATATCCATCCTTTCCTCTTCGGTTTACGGTTACCTCTACTTCCGTACCTGGTTCAAACTCACACATGGTACGTTCAATATTATATACATTGGAAATCGTTCTTCCACTAATATCCGTAATAACATCTCCATTCTGTATTCCAGCGTAAAATGCCGGCGAATGGGATTCTACAGAAGATACATACACCCCTTGCGGCATGCCAGTTCCTCATCAATCTCATGACCGATAATTCCAAGATACCCGATTGGTTTCCGGTTTGTCATGTTCTGGAGCCGGATTTTGATATCCGAGATACCATATGCAACAATACTTCCGGTAGAATGATTCCTGCTGATACTGCCAATCAGCATTCCTTCCTCATTAAATAAAAATCCTGTATTATTCTTTGCGCCATTCATGCTGGTATAAATCAGTCCATGCCGGGAATCTGCCTCATATGCCACTTCTCCGGTACTGATTGTCGTTCCAAAATCCACAGCTGCTTCAATTCCATGAAGATTTCCCATGGCAATCACCAGTTCACTCTGCTTTAACATATAAGAATTTCCCATCTGGGCAATCTTAATTCTGCTCTCTGTCTCTTCCGGAACATCCTCATGCTCTACTGCAACCACCGCAATATCAAGTGTTTTGTCCGCCATTACCAGAAAGGCATTTACCGTATTACCATCAGCAAAAGTTACCTCGATATAATCTACATCCTTAATTGCATAATCCGTAAGCAGCAGATATTCCACTTCATTATCCGCAATCAGAATTCCTGGGAAATCTTCCTTATCCTGTACTACTGCAAAAAGCGGGTCCTCATTCTGATGAATCGCCGTCACCGTTGCCATGGACGGAGAAATATCTTCCATGATGCCAGAAACATAATCGAATACTGTTTCCTGTGTTGTTTTCGTTTCCGTACTATCCGTCTGAGTGCTTTCCGTTTCCTTTAGAGGGTCACTCTTTTCCGTTTCTTTTTCCTTAACTGCAGTTGTTTCTCCCGGATACTCCTCCATGGAAAAAAACACTTCATTTCTTGGAATCTCTGTGGTCTGTTTTTCCTGACTTCCAAATCCAATGACGATTAGAAATGTAATTCCGGCAATCACTCCGACAAAAGCAGAGACTGCTGCAAGCTTTAAAAGGCGAATGAGTGTCTTATGCCTTGCCCATGGATTTTCTTTAATCTTCTCCGTGTAGAGATTGTATTGGTCCTTATTTTCTGTCATACATACACCTCACGTTAATGATGTGATTATAAAACTTAAATATGAACATTCTATTACTAACTTGTAAATTATACACTATTCAAGAACATTTGAATAAAAACAAAAAAATATGTGGTTGCTTGTATGGTTACATTTCCATAAAGGGGGTATTATACATCTGAAGAATGGACATTTGCCAGGCTTCATAATCCTTCTGTGAAATGGTTCCCTTCTCCATCCGCTCCCGGATGCTGTTCCATTCTTTAATGAAAGTTGCTATTTCCGGAGACACAACCGACAAATTAATATTTGCGGTTCTGGTCTTCATGTCACTTTCTGCCGCCAGCTTCACACCGCTTTTTTCCAAGCTAAACAACAGGCTTATGAAATCGGAATTTGTTTGTACTTGCTCATTATAATCATCATTAAAATAATTAATGCTTACATCAAGGACATCTGCTATCTTTTTTAACTGTTCTAGCTTAGGCTTATACCTGTTGCTTTCATATTTTCGAAGTGATGCGGAATATTTTATGCCAATTTTTTCAGCTAATTCTTGTTGGGTCATTCCTTTTTGGGTTCGTAAATAACGGATTTTTTCGCCAATAGTCATTAATAACACCTCACTTTTTATGAGTATAACACAATTTGCATAGAAAATAAAATAAATATTGACAGAGAGAAAAACTCTCTATATAATACAGATAAACAGAGAGTTTTTCTCTCTATTTTATACAATATAAATTTTAAAAAAGGAGTGTGTTATTTATGCAAACAGGAAGAATGTGTGTAGGTCCAAGCGAAATCATGGAAGACTGGAACTGCTCAAAAGATAAGGCTTATAAAATCATCAAGCAGCTGAATGAACAGCTTAAGCAAGAGCATCCAGGAAGCATTATTATTGCCGGAAAAGTAAACCGCAAATGGTACAATGAACATTGTATGCTTGAAAAGTAGGGGATGGTTTTAAATGGGACGTAAAAAAAGTAATGTTTTGCCCTTCAAACCTTATGAAAGCACTTCGCCGGATGGATATGAAAATCATTATATTAGAATTACAAATTCGTTATTTTCTTCAGATGCCAAGCGAAGTCTTACACCCCTTGCCTGGAACTTATACGAAAGTATGTTAATTGAAGCCCGGGGACATCCAAGCGTTATATTTTCTCAACAAATGGGTAAAGAATCTTTGGGATGCAGTTGCAATGGTTATACAAAATGTATTAAACAACTAATAGAAAAAGGATTTATCAAGAGAAAGCCGAGAAGTTGTTTCTCAGCCTCTGAATATATTTTTTCTGATGAATGGAAAAATTATTGAAATAATAGAAATTATTGAAATAATTGTCCTATCTCATGAGGAGATGACACCCTTATCTCATGAGGAGATAACTATAAAATTAAATTTAATTTTAGTTATCTCATGAGGAGATGACTATTGCCTCTTAGTTATCTCATGAGAAGATAACTGTGTTATCTCATGAGGAGATACATATATATATATAGCCATATGTACCTCAAAAAAAGTGCATCAAAGTGCATCTGTAATGTGTGTAAATAAATCATATCGAAAAACGATATCTGCTATCTCATGAGGAAATACATATATATAAATTACAAATAGAAAAGAAATATATATAGATATATAGGGTGGAGAAAGGAACATTTTTTAATGGTCAGAGAAATAGTGAAAAACGAGAATCAATTAACAAAGTCACTCAAAAGAGTTGAGAAAAACGAAGGGAAGCTGGCAAAAGATATTATCCATGACCTGCTCGATACGGCGGTACCATATGGGGACGAATGCCTCGGACTGGCAGCAAACCAGATAGGCTACGACAAGCGCATCATCATAGCCAGAATCGGAAGGGAAGGAGAATTCAAAGCACTGATAAATCCCATCATCATCAAAGCGAGTACCAGGAAAATAGAAACCAGCGAAAGATGTCTTTCATTGGAGGGAGAAAGAACAGCTCAAAGACATATCGCAGTAACAGTAATGTACCTGGACAAGAATTTGAAATTGCAGAAAATCGATTTGAGCGGAAGGGATGCAGTCATTGTCCAGCACGAAATCGACCACACAAACGGAATTCTAATATAATGCCTAACATAAGGGAAAGGAGAATTCTTAATGTCAATCATTAAAGATAAACAACGTAATACCTGGAGGGTTTACTTGAGGTATAAGGATTATGACGGCACACAGAAAGTACATACCAAACGAGGATTCAAAACAAAGAAAGAAGCCCGGGCATATGAAGATGATTTCAAAGCCAGGCTTTCCCATTCGTGTATCATGAGCATGTCATCATTCATTGCCTTATACATGGCAGACATTAAACCCAGACTGAAGATGAACACTTACACAAGTAAGGAATATATAATCAATCGTTATATTCTGCCTTATTGGGGAAATTATCAAGTCCCCGATATTAACCCGGTTGACATCATGACATGGCAGAATGAATTATTAAAGCAAGGACATGAAAGAACTTTCCTGAAGCTCATAAACGGACAGTTTAATGCAATCATGAACCACGCTGAAAAATATTATGGATTAAGTCCCAACCCCATCAGGCGGATACAAGACATAGGTTCCACAAAGCCGGACAAGGAAATGAATTTCTGGACGCTTGAAGAATACAACCAATTTACAGCCGTTATTGATGACATGTATTTCAAAAATGCTTTCGACCTTTTATATTGGTGCGGAATCCGGAAAGGCGAACTGCTGGCACTCACACCGGAAGACTTTGACTTTGAGCATGACACGGTAAGAATCAATAAATCTATTCAAAGAATTCATAAACAGGATGTTGTGACAGCGCCCAAGACCCGGCGAAGTGTCCGTACTCTCATGTTGCCCGGTTTTTTATCCGGACAGATTAGGGATTTAATATCCGGGACGTACAAGATAGGGAATTCCGAAAGACTTTTTGATATAACCGGTATGACATTAAGCCGCCATTTGAAAAAATATGCTGAAATCGCCGGAATAAAAAGCATCCGGCTTCACGACCTGCGGCATAGTCATGTAGCGCTATTAATAAATCTCGGTTATAGTCCATACGCCATAGCCGAGCGCCTGGGACATGAAAGTATTGAGGTAACGCAACGATATGCTCATTTGTTCCCTTCAGTACAGAAAGAAATGGCGTTTAAACTTGACAGCCTGAAGAAAGAAGAAAATTAAAAAGGGCTTTCCACTAGGTAAAAGGTGGAAAGCCCGTCTCCTGAGTGAAACGGAGACGCTTATTTTTAAACGCATTTTGATTTTAACATTCTTTCAGAAAAAAAACAATAAAGGAATGATAATAACATGAATAAAAAAATTGAATTATCAAATAGACAAATCGAAAATATAGAATTTGCAATGGAATGTAATCCAGATATAACACTTAACACAATAATTGAAGCCGGTTGCTGGTTCTGCATTTTTTATCATGAAATGAAACTCTTAAATGAGAAGTACAAAAAGAATTGCAAGAAATATGCATCGATATTTCATGAATTTTGTATAATGTTTAGTATATGGTTCAATATAGTAGAAAACAGAATAGATAAATGGTAAGCCTGAACCTGCATGATGCGACAACCCCTTTTTTTCCTTGTTCGTGCTTTTAAAAAAAGTGAGTGGTGCCACGAAGTGGCAGAGCCGAGCGCCGGGAACCCATGGGGCGGTGGGGCGGCGGCTCAACGTGAATAGCCAGTCTTGAAAGGGTGGGAGAAAAAAACTCCCACTCTTTTAATTATTACACAGGTAATATATTCCGGGGCAGAAAGACGTATATACTTTTAATACGGGGTCGAGGGGTGGAACCCCCGCACATTACTTCCGAAGGAAGTATAATGTGCAATACCTTTCTTGAAGTTTCAGCCACTTAGGAGCTTAGGCGGTGGCTTGAAAGAAAGGTATTGCACACCCTGGAAAGGAGACAAAATGGGATACGCAGTTGTACACATGCAGAAGATAAACAAGGGCGGAACATATGGCATTCAGTTTCACTGTCAGCGTGAAGGAGAATCAAAAACCAATCCTGACATTGACTTGACAAGAACACATCTGAATTATGATCTGATAAATGAACAGCCGATAAAATATACGGCTGTCATAAATGAAAAAATCCGGAACAATGCCACAGATACGACAAAAGTGCGGAAAGATGCTGTTGTCATGTGTAATTTTGTGATTACGTCAGATGAACAGACCATGAAAGCCATGACACCGGAACAGCTCCGGCAGTTTTTCCAAGATTCTGTTGAATTTTTCGGAAACAGATACGGAAAAGAAAACCTTGTCATGGGTTCCGTACACATGGACGAAACAACCCCACACATGCACTTGGGGCTTGTGCCAATTAAGGACAAAAAATTGTCATGTAAAAATATCTTTAACAGAAACGAATTAAGAAGCCTGCAGACTGATTTTGCTGAAGAAGTCGGGAAAAAGTACGGATTAAAGCGAGGAATTCCAGGAAGTGAAAGAACCCATTTGAGCGAAGCTGCTTTCAAGCTAAAATGTGAAAATGAAAGCATGGAACTTCTTCAGGCTGCACTTAATTCACAGTATAGAAAGCTGGATGAGGTTTCCAAACAAATTACACAGAACGAAAACCGGATGAAGGAACAACATGAAAAAATAAAAGAACTTGAGGCGCAAATTTCCTCACAGAAGGATTTTTTTGTCCAAATGGTACAAAACACTTCAGAAGTGAAAAAAATGTCTCAAAATCAAAATCTGGAACTTGATAGGGCAAAAAGGGAATATCAAGATAAATCAGAGGAACTGAAAAAGCTTAACCAAGTTATACAAGTAAAAGAAAAATATCATGATGAAATTCATTCCATAATCACACAGAATAAAAACCGGATAGAGGAACAACAAGAAAAAATAAAAGAACTTGAAGCGCAGATTTCGTCTAAAAACGAAAAATTAACCCAGGCAGTACAGGAGACCTATAGAATAAAAAAAGCGGCTGAAAATCAAAATATGGAGCTTGAGAGAGCAAAAAAGGAATATCATGCGCTTGCCGAACAAATAGAAGAAAAGAAAAAACGTATTCAGGAGTTAAAAAAAATCAGCCCGGAAGAAATCCAGATGATGAAAATTCAAATGCTTGATAAAGAAATGGAACAGGTACGGGCGAAAGTAAAACAAGCCGAAGATAATCTTTTAAAAGAAAAGCTTTCACAAACACCGGATATTAAGCAGTATATCACGGAGCTGGAAAAAAAAGCAAAAGATAATCAAAGGGTTGCTGATTATTCCTGTGATATTCTGCTGGAAGTCCTGGACAAGTTACCTGGACAACAGCTTGAACAGTTTGTCCAACAGTTGCCGGAAAAATCCCAGGAATTTGTATATCAACTGGTTTCCATGAGTCGGAAAAGATAAGTTCAAAGCTTCAGGTATAAGCCTGGAGCTTTTATGGTTGCAAAATGGTTACAAAAAAAGAATTTAAGTACATTTTTAATGATAAATTTTTAAAATGGAAAATAAAAAATAATGAAAATATGCAGAAAAAAAAGAAGATAAAATAGTAATTTATAAAACTTAAATATGAACATTCCATTACTAACTTGTAAATTATACACTATAAATAACGATTTGCACAATACTCATGTTTACACATTTAATCCTTGTTTTAGACTGACAAATAATGTAAAATGAGGATGTATTATTTTAGGAAGGAATTAATCATGAACAAAAAGTCTCTAAAAATATTAGAGTTTCATAAAATTATAGAACAACTGGAAGAATATGCTGTTTCTGAAGGAGGAAAAGAGTTATGCCAAGGCCTTGCTCCCATGACCGACCTGTCTTCCATTAACGACGCCCTGAATCAGACCAATGATGCCCTAACGAGAATCTATGCAAAGGGAAGTTTATCCTTTTCCGGCACCAGAAATATCGGAGCATCCGTCAAACGACTGGAAGTAGGAAGCACTCTGTCTTCCACGGAACTTCTTGCCATCAGTTCCACTCTGGATGTGGTTTCCAGGGCAAAGTCCTATTCCCGCTCCGGAGAGGACGAAGAACGCACACCGGATTCACTGGACAGTTTTTTTGAACAGCTTGAGCCGCTTTTTCCTTTAAATTCTGAGATTAAGCGTTGTATTCTTTCCGAAGAAGAGATTAGTGATGATGCCAGCAGTACTTTAAAAAACATCCGCAGAAAGATTAAGAATACCAATGACCGAATCCACACGGAACTAACGTCCATCATTAACTCCCAGTCCATGAGAACCTATCTCCAGGAAGGAGTCATCACCACCCGTAACGGACGTTACTGTGTTCCGGTGAAAGCAGAGTACAAATCCCAGGTTCAGGGCATGGTACATGACCAGTCCTCTACCGGCTCTACTTTTTTTATTGAACCAATGGCAATCGTTAAACTTAACAACGAATTGAAAGAACTTTCTCTTCAGGAAAAAGAAGAGATTGAAGTAATCCTTTCCACATTAAGTGAACAGGCTTCCTCTTATACGCAGGAACTCATGACAGATTTTAAGGTTTTAACACATCTTGATTTTGTATTTGCAAAAGGTGCTTATGCAAAAGCATATCATGCCAGCAAGCCTGTCATGAATACCAACCGCTATATCAACATCAAAAAAGGACGTCACCCTCTGATAGACCAGAAAAAGATTGTTCCCATTGATGTTTATCTTGGGAAAGAATTTGATACCCTGATTATTACAGGACCAAATACCGGTGGAAAAACCGTCACCTTAAAGACAGTCGGTCTTTTGACCATTATGGGACAGAGTGGTCTTAATATTCCGGCCTTTGAAGGCTCCCAGCTTTCCGTCTTTCAGGAAATTTATGCAGATATCGGTGATGAGCAGAGTATTGAACAGAGTCTCAGTACCTTTTCCTCCCACATGACAAACATCGTGCATATCTTAAATCATGCTGACCATGATTCACTTGTACTTTTTGATGAACTCTGTGCAGGAACAGATCCTACAGAAGGTGCTGCTCTTGCCATTTCTATCATTAATACCCTTCATAAGAAGGGAATCCGTACCATGGCAACAACACATTATAGCGAGATAAAGCTTTATGCCCTCTCTGAACCTGGTGTTGCAAATGCCTGCTGTGAATTTAATGTGGAAACATTAAGTCCGACTTACCGCCTTTTAATTGGTATTCCGGGAAAAAGTAATGCATTCGCCATTTCCGGAAAGCTTGGCCTGAAAAAGGAAATCATTGACGAGGCTTCAGCCCGGATTGGTAAAGAGGATAAAGCATTTGAGGATTTGATTGCCGATTTGGAATCCAGCCGTGTAACCATTGAGAATGAACGACTGGAAATACAGAACTATAAGCAGGAAATTGAGGATTTAAAGAATCGTTTAAAAGAAAAAAATGAAAGAATTGACGAACGCCGTGACCGAATTCTCAGGGAAGCCAACGAAAAGGCAGCCACCATCCTAAGAGAGGCTAAGGAATATGCCGATGAAGCAATTAAAACCTTTAACCGACATGGTGTAACCGCAAAGGAAATGGAAGAACAACGCAGCCGGCTGCGTGAGAAAAAAGAAAAGTCCGAAGAACGGCTGGCTTTAAAGAATACCAGGAAAGCTTCAAAAAAATATTCTGCAGCTGATTTTACCATTGGAACCCGCGTCCGTGTTCTCTCCCTGAATCTGGAAGGAACGGTAAGTACTCTTCCAAATGCCAAAGGAGACTTATTTGTGCAAATGGGAATTCTTCGTTCCCAGGTCAACTTAAAGGATCTTGAAATCATCGAGGAACCAGCTTCTGATATTACCGCAAATCCAAAAACAGGTGCTGGTAAAATCAAGCTGAATAAAACCATATTGATTTCACCGGAAATCAATCTGATTGGAAAAACCGTGGATGAAGCCATCATGGAACTGGACAAATATCTGGACGATGCGTATCTTTCCAAGATTCCACAGGTCCGTGTCGTTCACGGAAAAGGAACCGGTGCCCTGAGAAATGCAGTACACAATAAACTAACACGTACCGCTTACGTAAAATCCTTCCGCCTCGGTGTCTTCGGGGAGGGAGAAAGCGGAGTTACCATAGTAGAATTCAAATAGGAGGTATTTCATGGCCGCAAAACAGAAAATTTTAATTGTAGATGACGACAACAACATTGCAGAATTGATTTCCTTATATCTTACTAAGGAATGTTTTGATACACAGATTGTAAATGACGGAGAAAGTGCGCTGACAGAGGCCATCGTATTTCAGCCAAACCTAATTCTTTTAGACCTGATGCTTCCGGGCATGGATGGCTATCAGGTGTGCCGTGAAATCCGCAAGGACTCCAACGTTCCCATCATCATGCTCTCTGCCAAGGGAGAAACCTTTGACAAAGTTCTTGGTCTGGAACTGGGTGCAGATGATTACATCATCAAACCATTTGATTCCAAGGAGCTGGTAGCAAGAGTTAAAGCTGTACTCCGCCGTTATCAGCCGGTTGTTTCCACAACGGAAGACAAATCTACCTATGTGGAATACCCGGATCTTATTATTAACATTTCAAACTATTCGGTAATTTATAAAGGAAAAAATATTGATATGCCTCCAAAGGAACTGGAGCTTCTCTTCTTCCTTGCATCCTCGCCAAACCAGGTTTTTACCCGCGAGCAGCTTCTGGATCATATCTGGGGATATGAATACATGGG
>CAMEUH010000015.1 GCA_945938055.1 uncultured Eubacteriaceae bacterium
CCTCATTCATCTGGTCACTCTCTAAGGCAAAAAATAATGGAACACCCGCCAGTCTCGGATGTTCTTGTATTAATTTCAGCAATTCTTCTTCCTTCTGTATCATGGCATAATCGATTAGTATTGCAGACGGAAGACTAAGGCTCATTTCATCATCATTACATCGTTCCTGCATGGTCTTTTTTAACGCATCCAAAGAAAGCATGCATAATGCACGCATGCTTCCCGAGGCATTAATTTTTCTTTGTGTTTCAAGCGCCATGGTACGCTCATATCCCAAAATCCAAATTATCTTTTCCATATTTCTGAATGCCAGCTGCCTTTACTATATTGGTTCATTGATTTTTCAGAAGCCCTTTTACAGACCTCACATAAGTCTCCGGTTCGAATAGGTGCACCGCAGTTACGGCATGCCATTCTGATATCAACAGTTTTAGGAATTTCCAAAAACTCTTCTTTCCAGAAATATTCAATGGTCTTTAATGGCACGCCCGTGTTTCGTGCAATGACAACCGCCGGCGCCGCCCCTGCTTTCTCAAGATAATTACGCACCTTCTGAAAATCATCATAATTTTCCCTGCCACATTTTAAGCACACATACACCCCCATGGAATCCCGTTCCACTTCTCCACCACAAAATTCACATTCGTGTGGAATTCTGTTGATACGCAATGCATTACTTCTCTGTGCGGCATTTTGTGAAGTCCTCTCATTTGTACGTACTGCCTTCTCTAAATTTCCCGCATTTTCCTGTGACAAATTCTTTGCAAATAATTTCTGAATCCGCTCCCTCAATTCCGAAAAATCCGGTTCCAGGTTCTTTCCATCCAGAACAGAAATCATCTGTACATTATTTAGATAAAAACGATACATATCATTTAACGGTTCTCTATCAATCTGTACCGGTATGATTGTTTTCCGGTGACAAACCGCCAAATCAATTTCTTTCTCAATCCAAATGGATTTCTGGGCCGTTCCCGATAAAACCAGTAAAAAAATGGCACACTCTTTAATTGCTCTCGGTATCTCCTTTGCATAATTCGAGCCTGCTGGTATCATTTCCGGAGCCTTCCAATATGAAATGCCACTATTTTGCATTGTTTCCACCATTTTTTGCACAAATAAATCATCCTTCGAGCTATAGCTAATAAATACATATTCTTTCTGATTCACGTCTCTTCATCCTTTCACCAAGCCTGTCTGTATTCATATGTTTTAGCTTACTACTTTATCTCTTCCGGAGGTCTTTGCCAAATAAAGCTTTTCATCTGCCGCTTTTATGTTAGCATCCGGTGTCACCTTTTCTTCCAGTTGTTTCACGCCAAAAGACATGGTAACCTGAATGATGGCATCCTCATACTTGCATTCTGTCTCTTTGATGCTGCAGCGAATCTTTTCTGCAATTTCCGCCGCCTGAATGTCGTTCATTTGCGGGAGAAGAATAATAAATTCCTCGCCGCCCCATCGAAACACCTCGCCAGAATCCTGCACCTGCTGTTTCATCAGTCCGGAAACCATTTTCAGCACTTCATCCCCGGCATTGTGTCCATATTGGTCATTCACCTTCTTAAAAAAATCAATATCACACATAATCATGCTTACTGCCTGTGAACGAAGCGTTGTCAGTACAATCTTTTCATAATAATCATACAATCCCTTCCGGTTTTGAAGCCCTGTCAGCTGATCCGTCTGATTCTGTAAGCGTAACAGATAGGTTTCCAGCAGTTTTCCACTATAACCGGCAGCAAGCGCAAGCCGTTTTACATCCTGCTCATCAAATTTTCCGGATTCCTTTTCGCCTAATTTATTAATTGCCTGGTACGCCCCAATCACCTCACCATATGTATTGATGACAGGCATGCACAAAATGGATTTTGTCACATATCCTGTGTCCTTGTCCACCTGTGGATTAAACCGCTCATCCTGATAAGGTTCATTAATCAAAATTGTTTCATTCTTTTCAATCGATGCCCCAACAATACCGGTACCTTCCAAAACAACGATTTTCCCTGTATCCGATGCTGCAAGAGTCCAATATTGCTTATTTTTCACATCCCGATACCAGAAAGATGCTCTTTCCGCATTTACCAGCGTACGTCCAAGGTCGGTCAGGAGCAGAATCGCTGATGAAAAATCTCTTTCCGACACCAGACAATTCATATAATAAAAAATCTTTTCCAGCATTTCTTCTGCTGATAATATCTTCTTTTCCTCCATATTCACCTCACATTCCGAGAATGCGCTTCAGATACTCCAATGATTCCCTCTGTCCTGCCGGTTCATTGGTTTCCACCAGAATACTGCATCCTTTCAGATATTTTTCATAACACTTTGCAAAGTTTTCCCAGTCAACCTTCCCACGTCCCACAGGAAGATGTAAATCCTGTATGAGGTCATTGTCATTTACATGAATGTGTCTAACATGTTCTGAAAGTCTTTTTGCCCAGTTCTCCGGCATACCACCATAAATTCCCGCATGCGCCCAGTCCAGACAAACTCCATAATTTGGAAAATTCTTCAATCTTTCTGAAATAACCTCCAGAATATCCGGCGTATCCTCAAACATGTTTTCCAGATAGATATGAATCTCCGGATAACTTTCCAGCAGCTCCTGTAAATAATCCGTTACTTCCTGAATCTCATTCTCAGTATATGCTACTGAATGAATACAGGGATTGTGATTGACATGGAAAACAACACCTTCCACTCCCAGTTTCCTGGCAATCTGCATGCTCTGCTCCATACGGTGCCTTGAAATATCACGAATTTTCTTATCCTGGCTGAAAATCACCACATCATAAAATGCTCCATGCATGGTACTATGCGCCGGAATACCCTTCTCCCTGTAAAATGCAATGAATTCTTTTTGTTTCCCTTCATCATCCAGCATGTCCGGCTCAAAAAAATCATTAATTTCAAAGGCTGCCTGATACTCCCTTGCTGTTTCTAAATACTCTTCCAGTCTGTCTTTTTTCGATACAATATAAAATTTTGTCATGAAATACCTTCTTATTTATTTTATCCGTACAAATTCTTCTGTTTCTATTTTATCATAAAGTATAAAAAAAATGAATATCAATCCCAGTAATTTGGATTTTAATTTAGATTCCATACTCCTTAAACAGCTGTCCACGATAAATGGCATCCTTTGATGCCCGTTCCAGTTCTGCAAATTTTCTGGCACCAATCAGTATTAAATTCCGTCTGCTCACACGTTCTTCTCCCTGCTCCATTCCCTGACAAATCCCTTTCTCATAAATCGCTTCTCCTAAATTGCACATATCCTTTCCTTCTCCTTCCATTAATTCTCTTGACATCTTCATACCAAACCGACTCTCCAGTTCCAGCTTCTTTTCTTCTACCGAAAGTCTTGTTGAAAACAGTACATTCAGAAAATCATGGATTCCGCTTTCCTCTGCTTCCATCTTCTCATTCAGACAAATAATAATCCATTGTTCAATCTCCTCCACAGAAAACTCCCGGAATTCCTCCACGGAACTTTTCAGAATCCTTGACAGCACACCCTGTTTCGGATAATCCTTTTTGCATGCTCGTCGTACCGGGCAATCATTCCTGCCGCCTCCAGGTCTCCTGCCAGCACTGTCTTTTGCTTCATATACTTTCCTCCTGTCAAAAGCAGGAATACTATCAATAACATTAAAAAGGATTTTTGAAACACCAGTCTTATCTTGATTCCTGCCAAATAAATAATGTGAATACTTGGCAGAGACTGCCAGAATGTGCTAACGCACAAAGAATATTCGTATAGAAAAATTGTAACCCATGAAGGGTAATCTGTCAACGAATTTTCCATGAAAGCTGCAAAAATGCCCCAACATCCCTATCACATCACAAATCAGACATGACGGGATGATTGGAGCATTGAAATTCATTGCATTATATTTTCCTTTGTATCATCACTTCTAATTCAGACCAAATCCTTCTAAAATTTCTGCAAATTCCAGTGAATTTGCAAATCCATCCAGTACCTTCTCACGGTCTTCTTCACCGGACTTCAATACACCGACCCAGCCAGAAAGTCCGCCTTCATCTGCTTCACGTCCCATGAAAGTACGATAGAGGACTTTGACATATTCTTCATCCCCTAAGTTCTTTCCGGCAAATTCATCGGAGAAGATAAAACTCTTGGCTACGGATGTCGGAGTATCATCCTGTGTAACAATAACACGACACCAGTCCTCAAGACCAATCGGGTCATATTCACGACCAAGTGCCTTCGTGTAGCAACGTGCAACAAATGCTGTTACATCTGCATTCTGGTTGCAGTAATGACTTAAGGCCTCGGCAAATGCATCCACAGATTCCGTATTTCCTACTTCAATTCCATACTCCTTGCAAATTCCAAGGAATTCCTCCGAATAAACAAAGCCTTCAAAAACTTTTTCGCGTTCCACGCCGGATTCAAGCTGGGATACCCATGCTGATTTTCCACCCTCATCCGCTTCGCGGTTCATGAAGGTATTGTAAAGCATTTCCACGAATTCACTATCCGATAAATTTCTTTCAACACATTCCGGGCTGAATACGAATCCATAGCCGACATCCACACCGCTGGATTCTTTCTTAAGCAGAGCATTTTTCCATGAATCAATCCCTGCTTCTTCAGGTGTTCTGTCAAGGACAAGGGAATATAGACGGTTAACGAAATCCGTTACCTGTTTTTCCTCTTCTTCTTTATCCGCAGGAAGTCTATCCAGAGTTGTTGTTTCTTTGTGTGAACTATCATTTTTGCAGATTCTTGTTTTTATTCCTTCATTATCTACAGTTGCAGGTGTCGTTTCGAACCATTCTCCCCAGTCATGCCCTGTTGCCGGAACAATAATATCATCTGATGTCATTTCAACAGTTCCTAAAATATCTGCAAATAGTTTATTACACTCTGAACATTTATAATGAGCCTTAATTCCATCTGTTTCACATGTAGGTTCAGCTGCTGCAATTGTTTCTAATGCATGAGATTTCTTTTCGATTGTTTCTATTTTTGTTTCTTTGCAAACTGTACAAGTATATATTTTGACTCCTGTTGTAGTACAAGTAGCCGGAGTTGTTACTTCTCCTTCATTCCATGAATGAGCAGTTTTTTCTATTATAACCGGCGCATCAATTTCATTTGTACCCTCACTATCGCTAAACATTTTATGGCACCCGGAGCAACTCCAGTATTCTTCTGTGCCCGTTGCCATGCAAGTAGCCGGTACTTCATCTATTTTTACTAATTTATGTGTATGAATTAGTTTTGGTATTTCTCTGGTTTCTTTATGATTTGAATCATTTTTGCATATTCTAATTTCCTCGCCTGCAGATTCCTCTGTTGCCGGAGTAGAAACTGTCCATTTGCCCCAGTCATGACCTGTTTTTGTTCTTACCACACTGGATTTATCAGCTATTTCCACTGTTCCTGATTCATCCGTAAAATATTTATCGCAGACCGAGCATTTATAGTATTCATCATTTCCATCAGCCGTACATGTCGCAGCCAATTCCTCAACATGTACTAATGAATGCTCAATTTTACCAACCGGTTCTTTCTTTGTATGCTCACTGTCATTTTTACATGTATATGTTTTTTCACCATCTGATGTACAAGTTGGCGGTGTTGTCACATTTCCAGCGTCCCAGTCATGAGCAGCTGAATTTATTGCTATTGTTTGAGCTCCAACTGTCGTCTCAACCGTACCTGAAGCATCTGTAAAAACCTTCGTACAACCGGAGCAGGCATAATATTCATAGTTTCCGGTTGATGAACAGGTTGCAGCTTTTTCCGGAACTATTGTTAAATTATGCGTGTGTATTTCATTCCATTTTGCATATATTGTTGTATCAGATGTAATTATATTAGTATCAAAATTATATTCTTCAGTTAGTGCTGAATCTTTATACCATCCTGCAAATACATATCCTGTTTTTTCAGGGTCTGTTTCCGGTCTTGCAGCTTTATTTCCACTTAGTATACTCTGGGAACCAATTGAACTGCCTCCATCCGTTTCAAATGTAACTGAAAAAATATCAATAGTATCCGCAGAATATAATTTAACGTTATCAAAATAAACCGTATCACTTCCTGAATTTCCGGCACAAAGTTCTATCCACTCCGGTGCTGCCGGATCGGCCGGAAACCTGCCAATAAAAGTGTCATCTATGATTATAAACTGAGAACTATTAGCTCTATCCCACACTAATTTTAAATGATACCAATTTCCGTTTGAATATCTAAAGTCCGAATTTGTATCTACAGAAGAATCATTTTTGCCATAATAAACCTTACCATTTTTTTCCAAAATAATTCTGCATACTGAACTAGTCCAATAACCATCTGCTTGAGAAGAACATAGCAAAACTTCTCCGGGTGCAGAGCCCGATACAATTTTTATGTCCGTTTCAAAGACACAATATTGTCTGTCATCAGGAGTAAACTTATATTTTATCTGTGAAGCCCAGCCTGATCTACCTTGTAATTGTAGTACTTTCCCTGTAGAACCATCCTTTTGTTCAGTAGTAAAAATTTTTTGATTTCCATCACCGGAACCATTATATCTCACAGTATATGGTGTATTTCCGGAAGATATCGTTGTATCATCATCATAGTTTTCAAAATCATCTGTAAATGGGAATGTTGTATTTTCAAATATTGCTTTTACTTCAACATCTGAGCTGCCAAGTGTGAATTTGTTATCAGTAATTGTAACACCACCTGAAATAACCTGCCATTCCTTAAATTTGTAATGTTTATTTGGAGTAGCTGTTAAGGTTATTTCTGCTCCTTGTTCTCCTGATGCAGAACTTGCTGATGCTGTTCCATTTCCGTCATCTGTAACTGTTATCACTATTCCCCCATCAGCGTAAACAGTAAGTTCACCAAATGGTACTAAATTAAAAATCATTACCAATACAATAATTAAACTTATCATTGATTTTTTAGTAAGAGCTTTCATAAATATTATCTCCTTTCACTATTCTACATATATCTTTTTTAACTTTATCATATATATCATTAAAAAAATATATATGCGTCTGAATTGGCATACTCATTTATTGTTTGTCATAAATATGACAAAAGTTATTGCGAACTATTGACTTCAATGTTATAATTCAGCTGAGGTGACAAACTATGTTTTCAGAGAAATTAAATTATTTAATGATGATTACTTCTACCACAAATACAGAACTTGCTAATGCCCTGAGTATTGATCAATCAGTAATTAGCAGATTTAAACTTGGCAAAAGAGAACCCGGAAAAAATTCAGATTATTTTACCAATATTGCAAAATTTTTTTCACATAAAATTTTTAAGCTTAATATGCAATATAAATTTTCTTCATTTATGAATGCCGGTAATGAGAATAAATTAACGAATAGTATTTATGAATGGCTAAAAAATAATAAAAATAACAATAATATGTTTTTTAATCCGGTATATAATACCGCTTATTTTTATGGTAATAAGGGAAAACAAGACGCTGTTATCTTATTTTTAGAAAATTTAGAAAATAAATTTAACGAAACATTATATTTATATAGTGATGAAAATATGAATTGGATGTTAGACGAACCTTTTTCAAAAAAATGGAGTAGTCTGTTGACATCTGTTTTAAAGAACGGAAATAAAATAAAAATAATACATTCCCTTTCAAGAGACTACTCTGAATTAATTAATGCTGTTTTTAAGTGGCTTCCACTCTATCTGACAGGAAATATTGAACCTTATTATATTCCAAAACTGAGAGATTCCATAAACAGAAGGACTATATTCATTTGTAGTAATCAAGCCATCACTTCCAGTTCTGTTGAAAATAATACTGACAATATGCTTAATCTATACACCACAGAACCTCAACTGCTTTTTGCCATAAAAGAAGAATTTAATAATTACTTAAATATAGCTAATCCTTTACTAAACATTCAATATAACCCTTCATTCGAACATGAAAATGACTTATCAGAGCATATCACAGGTACTATTACAGTTAATAATATTACAGTAAAAATCTATATCAAAGAATATAGTGAATTTTTTATAATCAAAGATGACACTGTGGTTTTAAGTACGACAGAACCTAGTTTAGTTAAGGCATTTATAGAATACTACAAAAGTAATTTCAATAACCGATTTTGAACTGGCTTTTTTCGGTGTTACCTCCTCTAAAAAACTAATAGTTTTTTTGTGTCTTTCCAGAATATCTCACAAAGAGGCTAACTATCCAAGGCACATGGTTTGTCGTTTACTAAAAAGGAGAATTTCCATCATATGTTCTTTCTATGATGGAAATTCCCCTTTTATTACTCTTTTAGTTCAATCCATATTCCTCAATGATTCCTTCAAATTCCAGTGAATTTGCAAATCCCCAGAATACCTGCTCCCTGCTTTCTTCCTGTAAGGCTTTAAGCCATGCTGATTTTCCTCCTTCATCTGCTTCTCTTCCAAGACACAGCAGATACAGCATGTCAAGATAGGATGAATCATCTAAGTTCTTTTCCAGTGTCTCCGGTGAGAACACGAAGCCATATGCAACGTTCTTTGGTGTTTCTTCCCCAATCAGAAGCTGGTTGCACCAGTTATCCAGTCCGTCAATATCCGGTCTTCTTCCCAGAGATTCCACATAACATCTTGTAACAAAACCGGTCAAATCCGGATACCTTACACAAGAAGAATTAAGCGAAAAAATCAATATGTCTTTATCACATATCAGTAATATTGAGACAGGAAATACGAAGCTTTCTCTTCCGGCTATCCTGGAAATAGCAAACGCATTATCTGTTTCTGTTGATGAACTTTTATGCGATAATAACACCCAGACAGTTGCCGTATTCCAAAACGAATTACAAAAGCTTGTAGCAGACTGCAGTTACCGTGAAATGCAAATCATAACGGATATTGTAAAGACTACCATTGAAACACTACGAAAAAATGAAAACTAACCGAATAAAGACTACCAGATATTTGTGAAAACAAAAGTAAAAGGCAATGCCGGTTCACACTCCGACATTGCCTTTCTTTTTTTAATTATTTTACTAATTCCAAAGTTTCTCTTGCAATGGCAAGTTCTTCGTTTGTAGGAATTACACAAACCTTAACCTTGGAATCATCTGTTGAAATGACGCCATATTCACCAACAGCTGCATTGCTCTTTGCTTCATCAAGCTTAATTCCAAGATATCCAAGATACTGTGCTACCATCGGACGAAGCCATGTAGCATTCTCACCAACACCTGCAGTAAAGGTAATGGCATCTACACCGTTCATCGCAGCTACATAAGAACCAATGTATTTTGCAACACGATAAGCATATGCCTCCAGAGTCTGCTTTGCAACTTCATTTCCTTCATTCATGGCTGCATTCAAGTCTCTGAAGTCGCTGGAGATGCCGCCGGACATACCAAGAACACCGGACTTCTTATTTAAAATGTTCAGCATTTCGCTGATGGTAAGATTCTCATGATTGCAAAGATACTCTAAAATAGCAGGATCCAAATCACCACTTCTTGTACCCATGATTAAGCCTTCCAGCGGAGTAAGACCCATGGATGTATCTACACACTTACCACCAATGGATGCGGAAATGGATGCACCGTTACCAAGATGGCACACGATAACCTTAGCCTTATCCTTATCAAGATTCAGGTATTTGATAGTTTCCTTGGATACAAAGCTGTGGCTTGTTCCGTGGAATCCATATCTTCTTACATGATACTTCTCATAGTATTCACGTGGAATTGCATACAGATAAGCCTTTGGTTCCATAGTTCCGCCAAATGCGGTATCCCATACTGCTACATTTGGCTTTCCTGGCATTGCTGCTTCTACTGCTTCAATACCGATTAAGTTTGCCGGGTTATGTAATGGTCCAAGGTCAAAGCACTCTCTGACAACATTCTTTACATCCTCTGTTACAATCACGGACTCTTTATACTTCTCACCTGCATGAAGGACTCTGTGTCCGACTGCTGCAATTTCATCCGTGCTCTTAATGACACCATGCTCTGCATCAATTAATGCATCCAGAACAAGCTTAACTGCAATATTGTGGTCCTTCATCGGAGTTTCCACAACATACTTATCTTTTCCGGTCGGCTTGTGGGTAAGAATGGAGCCTTCGATACCAATTCTCTCTACCAGACCCTTTGCAATGACGCTCTCGTCATCCATGTTAATCAGCTGATACTTTAAAGATGAGCTTCCACAGTTTAAAACTAAAATATTCATAAAAATAATCTCCTGTTTTTGTAACTTATTTTACGATTTCGCCGTATACTTCTCTGCCGCATCCTGCTGCATTGGATTCGTCTGTATCAATATGCATTGCAAGAGCATAGCTGTCGCTTACACGAACAACAACGTCACCAAATACAAGACTTCTTCCATCTGTATCAATCTTAACAGATACGATATCACCGTTCTGAACACCCAGCTTTTCTGCATCGGCTGGTGTTGCATGGATATGACGCTTTGCTGCAATAACGCCTTCCTTAACTTCTACTTCACCACATGGTCCAACTAATTTGCAGGCACCGCTTCCTGCAATGTCACCGGATTCACGAACAGGAGCTGTAATTCCAATGGAACGTGCATCAGTCAATGAAAGTTCAATCTGAGTAGCTTTACGACATGGTCCGAGAATGGATACACCTGCTAATTCCTTCTTAGGTCCTACTACCGTTACTCTCTCCTCACAGGCAAACTGACCCGGCTGGGAAAGATCCTTCTTCTTTGTTAACTGATAGCCCTTTCCAAATAATGTTTCAAGGTCTGCTTCTGTTACGTGCACGTGACGTGCTGATGTTTCAACTAAAAAATTCATCTTACCTTCTCCTTTAATCTTACGGCAAAAATGCCTGTCTAATCTTATAAGAATATATTATGTGTTTTGGTAAATTTTTTCAAGTAGTCTGGTCAATTAATTTGCATTTTTTATCATACAATTATCATTTTCCACTTAATCTTTTGGCAATCTTCTGACCGGTCGGTGTTGATGCCAGTCCTCCTTCTGCAGTTTCCTTTAAAGCACATGGAAGCATTCTTCCGATATTCTTCATTGCATCAATGACTTCATCTGCCGGTATGACACTTTTAACCCCTGCCATGGAAAGGTCCGAAGCCGTAACAGCATTAACTGCTCCAATCACATTTCGTTTCACACACGGAACCTCCACAAGCCCGGCTACCGGGTCACATACCAGTCCCAGAAGATTTTTAAGTGCAATAGCTGAGGCATTGTGTATCTGTGCAGGAGTTCCACCACGAAGATAACAAAGTGCTCCGGCTGCCATGGCACTTGCGGAACCAATTTCTGCCTGGCATCCCCCCTCTGCACCGGAAATCGATGCTCTTTTTGCAATTACACATCCGATGCCTGCTGCAACATACAATGATTCTATCATGCGTGTCTCGCTCATTTTAAAATCTTTTTCATAGCTTAACAAAACTGCCGGTATGACACCACAGGAACCTGCCGTAGGTGCTGCAACAATTCGTTTCATGCAGGCGTTTGATTCCCCCATTTTTACGGCACGTTCCATCACATGTCCCATAAATTCGCCGGAGATAATCTTTCCCGTTTTATTGGCCTTTTCGATTTTCAATCCATCCGTTCCGGCTAACCCGCTGGAAGATTTTCGTCTTCCCTCATATGATTTATCTGCCTGTTTCATTGCCTGGTACATTCCCTGCATTTCTTTCAGGGAATTTTCTGCTGAAACCATCCGCTCCTTCATGTCATCCTGCAAAATGATTTCCCAGTATTCGCATTTCTTAATGCGAATATCCTTTTCAATTTCTGTCAATGATATATATCCCATGTTAACACCTAATCTTCCTTCAGACTTAAATACGTTACTTTATTAATACCCTCAAGATGCATGAGCCATGCAATGGATTCCTTCGGAATTTCCTGGTCGCATTCCAGCACCATGACAGCATCTGCGCCTCTCTGGCTACGGAAAAGCTGCATGTTTGCAATATTAACCGACTTATGGGAAAGCATGGAAGTGACCTCTGCAACATGTCCCGGCTGATCCTGATTATGCACAATCAGTGTTGGATAATCCCCGCAGAAATTAACCGTCAGACCATCCAGACTGTTCACCTGAATTCTTCCTCCGCCCAGGGAAGATGCCATGACCTCAAGCTTTCTTTTGCTTTTTCCGGTAAGCTTTAAGAGAACCGTATTCGGATGCACATCTCCAAGGTCTGCCGTTTCAAAGAAAAATTTCATTCCCTTTTCCTCTGCCATCTGAAAACTATCCGGAATCCGGACGTCATCCGTATGCATGCCAAGGAGACCCGCAATCAATGCCTTATCCGTTCCATGTCCTTTTCCGGTCAACGCAAAAGAACCATGCAGATAGATTTCTGCCTCATGTACTTCCTCTCCCAGAAGCTTTCGTGAGATATATCCTATCCTTACCGCACCTGCTGTATGCGAACTGGAAGGACCAACCATGACAGGTCCCACAATGTCAAATATATTCATAAAATTCTTCCTTTCCGTCGTTCTTACTTATTATCTTGCAATATAGCACGAAATATGTTTCTTGACTATATTTTTATGACAGATATAATAAAAGATATAAAAATCAGAGGTATTTTGGATGAAACAATTAATTTCTTTAGGTATTATAGCGGAATATAATCCCTTTCACTTAGGACATGCCTACCATATGGAAAAAGCCCGTGAAATGACAAAGGCAGACCTTGTCATTGTAATCATGAGCGGTAACAATATACAGCGCGGCGAACCTGCCCTGGTGGATAAATATACCCGTGCCCAGATGGCACTTCGTAACGGTGCCGACCTTGTCATCGAACTTCCTGTCATTGCAGCCTGTTCCAGTGCCCCGTACTTTGCCAGAGGCAGCATGGCGCTTCTTAACAAGCTGAAGGTTCCTTATCTCTGCGTTGGAAGTGAATCCGGCGATTTATCCCGCTTAAATCGAATTGTAGAACTATTAGAAAGCAACAATCCCCTTCTTGATTTGAAAATCAAAGAATCCGTTGCCGCCGGTTTATCCTATCCCCTTGCGCGAAGCAGGGCACTCCAAAGTTTGTTAAAGGAGACCGATGGGAATCCGACAGAATATGATGAGATTCTCAGCATGCCAAATAATATTCTCGGAATTGAGTATCTGCTGGAAATCCAAAGAAACCATTATCCCATTACTCCCGTAACCATTACTCGAAGCGGTAATCATTACAATGACAGCTCTCTTACGGGTTCCTTAAGCAGTGCGACTGCCATCCGGAACAGTATATTAAAGAACGGCATGATTCCGCAGAATGCCATTCCGCAGAGTGTTTATGAATTGTTAACGAAATATTCCGACCATCATTATTTTCCATCCATTGATGATTTTTCACAGATTATTTTCTACCGTCTTTTGGAACTACAGCAGAAAAAAGTGGAAACCGAAGACGACTTCATTGCAGATTTACCGGAATATCTGTTAAACAAATTATGGAAATCCATGAAGCATTGTCATTCGGCAACACAGTTAATTGAAACGGTTAAATCAAAAGATTTAACCTATACAAGAATCAGCCGTGCACTTCTTCACCTGATATTAAACATAAAAAACAAAGACTATGCGGAGTTTATGGAAAATCCATGCCGTTACATTCGGGTATTAGGCTTTAACGACACCGGGGCATCCTATCTTTCCACCATCAAAAAGACTTTAGACTGTCCTCTGATATCAAAGACTGCCAATTTTTCCGAATATCTGAAAGCCGATATCTTTGCGGCAGACATTTATAACATGGTGGTAAACAGTCATTCCAAAACGCCGCTTGCTGACGATTACCGTCACAAAATAATAAGGCTTTAGAGGAAACACGCCTCTAAAGCCTGCTTAAGGTAATAGCCCTTTCTTACATTTTGTGATACTGCCTGCACATGGGAAAGTAACGTCTCATATTCCTGTTTTGTCATGTTTTGCAAAATCGCATCGATTTCATCCAGATTCTTAATCACATAGCCACATTGATTTTCCTTCACAAAATCGGCAAGCCCTGATTCCTCCCATACAAATACCGGAAGACCCGACGCCAGATAAAGACCGCACTTATGCGAATTATTATACTTTAAATATTCCCCAAGACCGCCTTCACAGGAATGAACGCTAATTCCGTCCCATACCAGTCCAAAATGGCACTTTGAGACAGCCAGAGGAAGCTCCTCCGGTGCCATGCTACCCATATATCTGCACTCTCCGCTCTCCATGATTGGATTATTGGATTTTCCCCATAACTGAAATGTGATTTGCTCGCTGCTCACCTGGTCCAGCTGATTAATAAAAGGCGCCTTATCAAGATTTCCCGCAAATGCAATCAGCCATTTTTCACCCGTCTTATGAATCGCATTGGATATTTCAACATTTTCCTCCATCAGATAATCCCATGTTCCCACACTAATAATCTGTGAAGTAATTCCCTGACTGATCAGGAACTTTCTGGAATTATTATTCGGTGCCATGATAATGGAAGCACTTCCAATCAGCTCCATGTCGCGCCGAATCAATGCCTGTACTTCCGGCTTATCAAAATTTCCATCCCGGATGGAATTAATATCATTAATAAAACAAACTGTATTTACCTTACGAATCTTTGAAAGCCTGCTGATAAGCTTAATCTTAAAATGATTTTCCGGGAATGAGAAGATACAATAATCTCTCTTTCCCAGGACAATCAGCAGATAAAACAGTAATATGGGAATATCAAGCACCTTCAGATACTTTGGCGCACTTTTAGGCACTCCCGGCATGATTTTTACGCCATTCTCCTTAAATACGCAAAATACATCCTGCATTGCCTTTCCTGCCGCATTAAACTCATGATCAATCTTCTGATTTAAAATATATGCTTTTCCTCTTTTTTCAGCCAAAATTCTACCTCTGCTTTTTCATTACGAATGTACTGCTAATATGATACTTCTAAATTACCGTCCAGCCTTCCGGATAAATGTTGCTGGATGCATTCGGAATAACCGGTGCAATAATCGTTTTTTTATCATTTTGATTCAGATAAGCCGCCCACCAGCTGAAGGTACTATTAGAAATAATCTGATTCTGACAGGCACTCATCAGGAAAAACTCATCGGTATCCGAGAATTTTCCCAGATTTCCCACGAATTCCACCTGCATGTCCGCATCCCATTCCTTCATGCATTCTGATGCCTTCTCCATGTCATTGGTAAACACAATATACTTTACCGATGGGTTGATTTCATTCATCTGCCCTATGGCCCGCTTAAAATATTCCGATGCCGGACCGATAATATCTCCACCACGGATGTGAATGGCACAGGTATTTTCTTCCTTACATTTTTTTATCAGCGACTTTACTGCCTCATCCTGCTCATACCCGCATTGGAACTGTCTGACAATATCCGCTTTGCAAAAATCAAAAAACTGAAAATTCTGCCAGTAGCCATATAAATAAATGTTGCGGAACCGCTTTTTCCTGTACACACGCTCATCATAAAGAAAAATGTAATTCTTATTCTCATAAATCACATGATGCAGCAAATCACGCCATAAACGCTTAAAGACCTTATGAAAAAATGTTCTGTTGGAAAAAGAAACGGTGTCATGACAGTCAATCTGAAACACTTCTTCCAGCTGGTAATCCCTGATGTCCGAATTATCGCATTCGGAGATATCAAGACGCAGAGTGTCCCCATTTTTCTTTGCTGCCGCATATCCGCAGGCGTAATTATACATTTGATTTCCAAGGCCGTCGCCGATTTTTACAATAACCATTTAACTATACCTGTTCTGCAATTTCATATAATAATCGTTCGGAAGCAGCCCAGCCAAGACAAGGGTCCGTAATGGATTTTCCATAAATCCCCTCTCCGATTTTCTGGCTTCCTTCCTCAATATAGCTTTCAATCATGACTCCCTTTACAAGCTTTTGGATTTCCGAAGCATATCTTCTGTTGTGCATGATTTCATTCACAATTCGAATCTGTTGTTCAAACTTCTTACCGGAATTACTATGATTGGCGTCAATGATTGCCGCCGGATTTTTCAAATCCCGTTCTGCGTACATCCTGCATACCAGTTCCAGATCCTCATAGTGATAATTTGGAATGTTCTGACCATGTTTATTCACGGCACCTCTTAAAATAATATGTGCCAGTTCATTTCCGGTGGTATCAACATCCCATCCACGATAAATGAAATTGTGGGAAGACTGTGCCGCCTTTACCGAATTAAACATTACCGCAAAATCACCGCTGGTAGGATTCTTCATTCCTGCCGGGATTCCTATGCCGCTTGCTGTCAGTCTGTGCTGCTGATCCTCCACAGAACGTGCTCCAACGGCAACATATGACAGGACATCCGAAAGATACCAGTGATTTTCCGGATATAACATTTCATCTGCGGTTGTAAGACCGGTCTGCATTGCAATGTCAATATGCATTTTTCGGATTGCAATCAGACCATGCAGCAAATCAGAGCCGGCATTCGGGTCTGGCTGATGAAGCATCCCTTTATACCCTTCACCGGTTGTTCTTGGCTTATTCGTATAGACACGTGGAATGATAATTACCTTATCTTTAATCTTTTCCTGTACTCTGGCAAGCCGTATGGTATAATCCAGTACTGCCTCCTCATTATCTGCAGAGCATGGTCCAATGACCGCAAGAAATTTATCCGACTTGCCTGTAAAGACATCCGTAATTTCCCGGTCTCTCTTTTCTTTCATTGCAATTAATTCTTTCGGAACCGGAAATCTTTCCTTAATTTCCTTTGGAATCGGAAGTTTTTGATTAAATTGAAATGCCATTATTTTAATCCTCTTATCTTTTAAATGTGAATGAATCCATAAATTTTACTCAATTCTTAAAGCTATGAATCGGAGCCGGAATTCTTCCACCACGATTAACAAATGCACTACAGTCAAAGGAATTTACCGGCATGATTGGTGCATATCCAAGCAAACCGCCAAATTCCACGGTTTCGCCCACACCTTTTCCGATAACCGGAATAATACGAACTGCCGTTGTCTTCTGATTGACCATGCCGATTGCTGCTTCATCTGCAATAATTCCGGAAATGGTCGTTGCCGGAGTATCTCCCGGAATGGCAATCCAACGGAACATACACAGGTCATGGCTTCCAGCTTCTCAATGGTAAGTGCCCCTGCCACAACAGCATCAATCATTCCCTGATCCTCACTGACCGGAATAAATGCGCCGCTTAATCCTCCTACATAAGAAGATGCCATGACACCGCCCTTTTTCACCTGGTCATTTAACATGGCAAGTGCTGCCGTTGTTCCCGGTGCGCCGGCACGGTCCAGACCAATTTCTTCCAGAATTTCACCAACCGCAGGAGTTGGTGCCAGCGACAAGTCTATAATACCAAACGGAACATTCAGACGCTTGGAAGCCTCCTGTGCAACCAGCTGTCCCACTCTGGTAATCTTAAATGCTGTCTTTTTAATGGTTTCACAAAGGACTTCAAAATTCTGTCCACGTACCTGTTCCAAAGCATATTTTACAACACCCGGACCACTGACACCCACATTAATAATGGCATCATCCTCCGACACACCGTGAAACGCTCCTGCCATAAACGGATTATCATCCGGTGCATTGCAAAGTACCACCAGCTTTGCACATCCAAGGGAATCGTTTTCCTTTGTATATTCTGCTGTTTCCTTCACGATTTCACCCAAAAGCTTCACGGCATCCATGTTAATTCCAGTTTTTGTGGAACCGACATTAATGGAGCTGCAAATCCGTTCCGTCTGTGCCAGTGCCTTTGGAATGGAACGAATTAACAGTTCATCACTTCTTGTCATTCCCTTTGATACAATCGCCGAATAGCCTCCAAGAAAATTGACGCCAACCTTTTTTGCTGCCTCATCCAGTGTCTTTGCAAGTTCCACATAATCATCACTTGTTTTGCAGCAGGAACCACCCACCAGAGAAATAGGGGTGATGGAAATACGCTTATTCACAATCGGGATACCAAATTCTTTTGAAATTTCTTCCCCCGTGCTTACTAAATCTTTTGCCAGGGTCGTAATTTTATCATAAATCTTTTTCTTTACCACACTAAGATCGGAATCAGCACAATCCAGAAGGTTAATTCCCATGGTAATGGTACGGACATCAAGATTTTCCTGCTCAATCATCTTATTGGTTTCAACTACTTCGAATAAATTAATCATGACAATCCTCCTGATTAAATTCTGTGCATCATGTCAAAAATATCTTCGTGCTGACATTTAATAATAACACCAATTTTCTCGCCTAATTCCGCGAGTTCTGTTGAGATTACATCAAACGGCTTTTGTGCCTTATTCATGTCAACAATCATCATCATGTTAAAATAATCCTGAACAATTGTCTGGGAAATATCCAGAATATTCACTTCATTCTCTGCCAGATACGTACAGACCTTTGCAATAATTCCAACCGTATCCTTTCCAACCACTGTAATAATCGTCTTTTTCATAAAAAATCCTCCGTCAAACTTTAAATTTTATATTTCTATTAACTCAGACGGTTTATCCCTTCCAGCTACCTGTATGTCAAAATCATCTGCTTTATACTCATTTTCACCAAGATTTACTTCCAGCCGGACCGTTTCGTAGGCAAGCTCGGCATAATTATTTTCATGGCTTAAATGTCCCAGAAGAACATGCTGCATATTATCATGCAAAAGACAATTCAAAAGTCTTCCGGAAGCTTCATTGGACAAATGTCCGTTATCCCCCAGAATGCGCCGTTTCAAATAATATGGATATCTTCCGGCTTCCAGCATCTTAATGTCGTGATTGGATTCAATCAGAAGAGAATTCATTCCCTGAAGATTCTGCACTACGTAATCATCATAATGCCCCAGATCCGTTATAATTCCCATCCTCTTTTCCCCACTGCTTACTGTGTAGGCAAATGGCTGGTTTGCATCATGGTATACATGAAACGAGTGTACAGTTAAATCCCGAATCTGTATATCCGAATCTGCATCAATGGAATGATACAGACTCTCATCCACGCCTTTCATTTTCCCATATTCCTTAATTCCACGAATCGTCCCCTCCGATGCATACACCGGAATCGGATTCTTCCGAAGAAGCACTCCCAATCCGTCAATATGATCTGAATGTTCATGGGTCACAAAAACGGCAGAAAGATCTGATACATCCAGACCGATTTCATTGAGCCCCTCTACCACTCTTTTCCTGCTGATTCCATCATCAATCAGAATATGTGTGTTCTCTGAACCTATGTAAATACAATTGCCACTGCTTCCGCTGGCAATACTCATCATCCTCATGTCATTGCTCCCAGTATACTTCTATATAATCTCCTTCATGAATCGGCGACATGTACTCAATGTTCTCACCATTGCATCTGATTACGATAGCCTTGCCTTTTGGCGTGCTTAAATCAAACTCATAAAACAAAAATACATCCACCAGAACATATTCCGGTTTGCCGGATAATGTAACCGGAGTCTGATTAACCGTCACGTGAAGATTTCTATTCTCCTGTGGTATATCATCCTTGATATCCGGTTCCATCTTTTCTTCCGTTCTTTCTTCATCCGTTTTTTCTTCCGCAATTATCTCTTCTTGGTCTTCGTTTTCTTCGTCCCTGACCGTAAACTCCCTGGTTTTTACCTTGAAATTCTCGTAGACCTTGGTATCCGGCTCAGCAAGTTCATTATTCACATAAACATCCATTCCGGTTATGTCTATATCAAGGAATTCAAATAACTGGCGAACCGTATAATAATTTTCCATCAAAATCTGGTCCCGATTCTGAATTTCATAATATTCAGACTGTAATTCCCAATTGACATAAGCAAACTTCGGGCATGAAACTGTTTTGCCATTCACCTCAAAACGGACAATGGACTTAAACTCTTCCAGCTGCCCGATGGTTATCACCGCCGGTTCTCCGACCGTTGACTCCTTTACCTGAATTTTATCATTCTTTTCAATGGCTGAATTCATGTTCGTTTCTTTTCCATTGACGGTAATAACAGCAGCTTCGCCGACTGTTCCCCTTGCAAGGCGTGCTTTTCCATTAACGGTATACTCCAGTTCCCTGCCACGTCTCGGAAACAATAGTTCATTCGGAAATCCTGCCTGCATCAGGGCATCAATTACCGTCAGACGGTTATTATCATATAGCTTAATCCGCTGTCCGTTCACCTGTACAAAAATGAAACTGTTCTTCTGCGCATAATAATTCATACAGATTCCCACAGGTGTCACGAAAAGGGAATCCTTTTCAAATCCTTCCACATTAAAATCAACCTGGGTCAGCACTTCTTCTCCACGGAGAGCAACGCGCTCCTTAAGAATTCCTAGCTCCTTTGATAGTTTTTCTGTATAAGACGGGATTTTTCCGCCACCTCCAACCACAAAAACAGCACTAACCGGCTTGTCACCATTCAGTTCCAGAATTTTCTGTGCCGTTTCCCGGGTAATCTTATTGACAATTTCCTCAACCGTATTCCGTATATCTTCCACCGGTGCTTTTTGTGCAAGCCCCATGATATCCTTATAGCTTACAAATCCTTTCTTTCTGGATGCACCCATTTTAATTTTTTCTGCGGTGTTAAAATCAACCAGATACCGTTGTGCAATCACCTCAGTAATCTCATCACCTGCAGAAGGAATCATTCCATAAGCTGCAATGCTTCCCGAACGGGTTATACAGATATCTGAAGTTCCGGCTCCCACATCAATGAGAGCGATGTTTAACAGCCGGTATTGTTCCGGTATGGCAACATTAATGGCAGCAATTGGTTCCAGAGTAAGATTCGCAACCGCAAGATTCGCATAACTTACTGCCTCATACAATCCATCCACAACTTCCTCCGGCAGAAATGTCGCAATCAGATCCACTCCGATTTTATCCGCCTTATGACCCTCCAGACTGTTGATTCCGTATCCGTTCAGATAATATTTCACCGGAGTATTTCCAACACAATAAAACTTTACATCACTCGTTCCGTCATTAATAATTTCATGCGCTTTTTCCACTCCCAAAAGGTCCAGTGAGTAAATGTGTTCCTGTGTAATTCTGGTTTCCTGTTCAAATTCATAGTCTGCATGAACCGTCACGGTTTTTAACACACGGCCTGCCGCCGCAATACAGACCTCTGTAAGCTCAGTTCCAAGCTGCTTCTCCAGTTGAAATTTGACCGCACGAATCGTATCCCCGACCTTATATATGTCGTGAATCTGTCCATCCAGCATTGCCCTGGTTTCATGCTCTTTCATTGCCATTGCCACAATCTTGAACCGGTTATGTTCCAGATATCCAACTGTTCCCACTACATTCCGTGTACCGATATCCAGCCCAAATACCAGATTATTCTGGGTATTCATTGATGCCATGTCACAACCCCCGTTATCCGTTGTTTTACCTATATCTTTAAGCATAACACAAAATCTAGTCTACTACTAGCATTTTTTTTAGCTGATTTAGTGTATCCTGCCTGGACTTACTGTTATCCAGGACAAAATCACATCGTTTCCGGAATTCTTCTTCATCAAGCTGACTTTCCATGATTTTTTCAATTTTTTCCGGTGAATAGCCCCGTGACTCCATCAGCCGCTTCTTTCTCTGTTCTTTCTCTGCATAAACATACCAGACTTCATCACAGAACACTTCATAATGGTCTTCCAGCAGCAAAGCTGCCTCCACCACAAAAAAATCATACTTTTCTTCACAGCGGATCCGTGCCATTTCTTCAACAATCCTCTTCTTGACCTGAGGATGAACAATACTGTTTAAAACCATCCTTTTATTTGGCTCATGAAAAACAATCTCTGCCAGACGGTTTCGGTTAATTTCGCCGGATTCCATGAGAATCTCTTCCCCAAAGAGTGCCACAACCTGTTCATAACCACTGGTACCCTGGTTCAGTACATTTTTCCCGACATCATCCGCCTTTATCACATATGCATTAAAATGTTCCCTGATCAAATCCATTACCATGGATTTTCCACAGCCAACACCACCCGTAATTCCTATCACTTTCATTATTTTGCCTCAAACCAGTCCGTTCCAACATGCATGTCCACATCCAGCGGAACCGATAAAACTGCTGCCTTCATCATTTCCTCTTTCAGGAGCTTCTGCACCACATCCAGTTCCGACTTATGACATTCAATTAAAAGTTCATCATGAACCTGCAGAACCAGCCTTGACTTTAATTTCTGTTCTTTCAGTCTGCGGC